>QMMS01000104.1 GCA_003647375.1 Deltaproteobacteria bacterium | reverse complement strand
CAGGGTGCGGTTGACCCTTCAACCAATCAATTGACAACCGGCACCATTGAAAATGAAGCAAGGCTGGCCTTGGAGAATATTAAAATCATCATGGAATCAGCCGGATCTTCACTTGATAAAATTCTGCAGGTCAGCGTTTACATGGCCGATATTCGGGAATATTCTCGCTTCAATGATGTGTACAGAAAATACTTTAACGATCCAATGCCGGCCAGAACATGTGTTGAAGTAAAAAAACTGCCCTTTGGTCTTCGCATCGAGATTGATACGGTGGGTTATATTTGATTGCCCTGTAGAAGCTATCTCAAAAACGTCTATTGGCCCAATTTCTGCGTTGGACTCTCAGGTGCCGATTGAAGCGTATGATATCTATACTGGAACCTAAAATATACCTAATCCCTTGACCCATCCCCCACCATCCTGTATAAACCTTATAACACACTTGAATTACATCTGATCTGTAGCGGAATTACATAAATTACACCTGCTCTGACGTCATTCACGGCTTGTCACTATCTTTTCAAAACGGATCATCTTTTTTTAGCATCCAACCAATGAAGGTGATCACCATGTCCGATGAGCAAAAAGCCACACACCGCTGAAACGATATTCTTGGCAGTAAACAGGGAGCCTTTAAAGGAGTGTTGTCATGAAAAAAATATTTCTTATTCTTGCGACGGTCATTCTACTTGGAAGCCAATCCAGTTTATGCGAAGAACTCACTATTTTAACAGAAAACCTACCCCCCTTAAATTACGTAGATAGTGGTGAATTAGTGGGTCCTTCTGTGGAGATTGTGAAAGCAATTCAAAAAAAAGCAGGATCCCGGGAGCAAATACAAGTCTATCCATGGTCAAGGGCTTATAAAATGGCTCTGGAAGAAAAAAATGTGATTCTGTTTGGGATGACATATACCAAAGTACGCCATGATAAATTTAAATGGGTTGGCCCGCTGGCAATGAAAAGAGACGTTCTTGTCGCACGAAAGGGCTCGGGAATTATTATTGACAGCCTGGAAGATGCCAAAAAGGCAAACCGTATTGGGACACTTCGTGATGATACCAGAGGACGCTTGCTGGAAGCACATGGCTTTGAAAATCTAGAGCCTGTTTCAGATGAACAATTAAACGCCAAGAAGCTCGCCCTTGGCCGAATAGACTTGTGGGCTTATAAAATACCGGGCATGAGAACGGTTTGTGACTTGGCCGGCATTGACTATAGTAAATTTGAGGAAGTCTATCATCTGCGTGAAATTGAACTGATGATCGCTTTTTCCAAAAAGACATCTGATGCAATTGTTAAAACGTGGCAGGACGCTTTTAATGAATTGTCTGCGGATGGCACCATCCTGCAGATTCGAAAAAAGTGGAATATGAGATTAGAAGATGATCCATTCCCAGAGATTACAAACTAAGACGCACGGGTTGCTATAGCCGGGACCTCGATAAAAATTGACTCTTTCACTACTTTTTAAGGGAATTTGTCTATGCAGAGCGCCTTCTCACCGGGAACCTCTCCTAAAGTCAGCAGTATCAGCCGTCGTTTTAGCTATGCCTTAATCAGTATCATCGCCTTATTATTAATAGTTTTTACTACGATTGTCACACTCTATGACATCAGCCGAATCGAATCGGAAATGCAAAAGCGATTGGATAACGCTATTTTATTTGCAGAAAACAGTCTGCCTACGCCACTGTGGAATTTAGACTACATGGTTGTAAACGATTTTGTTGAGGCACTTTTTTTAGATGAATCAATTGTTTATTTAAAAATATGGTGGAAAGATCAGATTATCACTGCGAGAGAACGCCCCGGTATTCACCTTAAACATATCGGTTCAGACATGTTCCCGGCAATGCTAAAAGATTCTGAACTGATTGCCAAATCATCTGACATCTATTTTAAAGAAAACATCATCAGCAAAATTTTAATCGTCATGTCACGCGAGAAAGTAAAAAAGCAGGCCCTTTATCAAATTTACGGCACAGTTGCATTGCTAATCCTTATGATTGCTGCAATTTGGCTTACATCGATATTCGTCACAAGACGTTATATCACTACCCCATTGAAAAAACTGCAGGCATCAGCTTCTTTGATTGCTCAAGGAGATTTAGGCACTTTTGTGGATAAGAGCAGCAGTGATGAGATAGGAATACTGGCGCAACACCTGGATCACATGCGAGGATCGATCAAACAATTATTTGAAGAACTGAGTGAGAGTAAGGGAAAATTAGAAGAATACAGCCGTACCCTGGAGCAAAAGGTTGCATTGCGGACCAAAGAACTGGCTCGATCAGTGGAAGAATTGACTGCCCTTGGGGAAGTCAGTCAGGCGGTCAGTTCCACTCTCGATCTGGAGAAGGTGCTGACAAACATTGTTCGCCATGCGGTACAGTTTTCAAATACAGACTCCGGAACGATCTACGAGTTCAATGAAGCGGAACAGGTTTTTGCAACACGGATAAACTATGGCATGAGTCCGGAATTCATTGGTTCGTTGCGTGATTCTAAACTACAAGTGGGAGACAAAACAGTTATCGGCCAGGCTGCAATAAAAAAGGTCCCGGATCAAATTCCGGACCTGGCGAAGGTGCCACAGTACCCTCTACCATCCGTTCAACAAGCCGGCTATCGGGCCCTGCTTGCATTACCGTTGCTGCGTAAAGACCAACTTATTGGTGGCTTTATTGTTCGACGCAAAGCCGCTGGTGAGTTTCCACCCTCGGTTGTTGACATGCTTCAAACCTTTGCCGCCCAGTCTGTCGTTGCCATCCATAATGCTCAACTATTTCGTGAAATTGAAAATAAGGGACAAGAACTCGAGATTGCCAACAAACATAAGTCCGCGTTTCTTGCCAACATGAGTCACGAACTCAGAACACCCCTGAATGCTATTCTAGGCTATTCGGAATTGATTATAGATAACATATATGGTGAAGTGCCAGAGAAAATCCGGGAGGTTTTAGAGCGTGTGGGAAAAAGTGGGCGGCATCTTCTTAGCCTGATCAATGACGTCCTCGATCTCTCCAAAATCGAAGCAGGCAGGCTGACACTTTCTCTCAGCGATTACTCGATGCAAGACATAGTCCAAACGGCTCTCACATCGGTTGAAGCACTGGCGGTGGAAAAGAATCTCGATTTGAAACTCATCGTCCCTAAAAACTTGACAACGGGTAAAGGAGACGGGCAGCGTATAGCTCAGGTGATTTTGAATCTCCTCGGAAACGCTATTAAATTTACCGATCAAGGGGAAGTTAAGGTGGAGGCAGGCGTTTCCAATAAATCCTTTTTAGTCTCTGTATCCGACACAGGTCCTGGGCTTTCTGAATCAGACCGACTGAAGATATTCGAAGAATTCCAACAAGCCGACGGATCCAACACCAGAGAAAAAGGTGGCACAGGTCTTGGCCTTTCCATCTCAAAGAAAATCGTAGAAATGCACGGGGGCCGCATAGGGGTAGAGTCGGCTCTTGGAAAAGGCTCTCGGTTTTGGTTTACACTGCCGACTCGAGTCGAAAAACAAACGGAGCGAACATGAGTAAGGTGATATTGGTTATCGAAGACCAAGAGGATAATCGCCGCATTATGAGAGATCTTCTGACGAGCGTCAATTATGAGGTAATTGAGGCCGTCACAGGTGAGGAGGGGGTCCGTTCGGCAGAGACACATCGTCCGGATCTCATTCTCATGGATATTCAACTGCCCGATTTCGACGGATATGAAGCCACTCGGAGGATCAAGGCCATCCCTTCCCTGAGTTCGATACCGATCATTGCTGTCACCTCCTATGCTCTCAGCGGGGATGATACCAAGGCATTTGAGGCTGGTTGTAATGCATATGTATCGAAACCGTTTAGTCCGAGAGCGCTTTTAATAAAAATCCGCGAATTTTTGTAACTGAACTGAGTGATTTTTCCCGTCAGTAAATAGATATGACCTCAAAGGAGGTATATGAGAGAGCCACCACTCATTCTCATTGTGGATGATAATCCAGCGAACGTAGAAATATTGGAGATGCGTCTCTTGGCAAATCACTACGATATCATCACAGCGACAGATGGCGAGATGGGTCTGGCCATAGCCGTAGAGAAGCATCCCGACTTGATTCTACTGGACATTATGATGCCAAAGATGGATGGGTTAGAGGTGTGCCGACGCCTCAAGGGAGATCCTTCCTTACCATTTATGCCCATCATCCTGGTTACTGCAAAATCAGAATCAAAAGACGTCGTCGCCGGCCTCGAAGCAGGGGGTGACGAATACTTAACCAAGCCTGTAGATCACGCTGCGCTTGTCGCTCGGGTTAAATCGATGCTACGGATAAAGTTGTTGCATGATACAGTACTTGAACAGTCGACCCGGCTTAAAAAACAACTCAAGACCGCTACTAAAATACAATCTTTATTTTGGCCGGAAATTCCAGAACTGGAAGCAGGAGGACATATTTGGGCGGTCTCTGTTCCTGCCACCTATGTTGGTGGTGATTTATATGATGTAATATCACTGCCTGATGAAAGCATACTGGCGTATGTGGCTGATGTTTCCGATAAAGGTGTTCCTGCCGCTCTGATTATGGCTGCTTTATCAACTAAAATCCGCAGTGAATCACGAATTCAAAACGAAATTGACGAGCTCCTTGTATCTATAAATAACAGCCTGTACAACCTGATATCCGAAGAAGGTTTTTTTGCTACAATTGTTCTTGTGAAATATTGGCCAGTCAGTGGGAAAATGCAATTGGCGCTGGGCGGTCATTTACAGCCGTTGTGGATTGTTGAAGACGGTATCGGAAACATGCCTCAGCTGAGTGGAATTTCGCTGGGTATAATGCCGAATGCTCATTTTGAGAAAAAGGAGATTACACTATCTCCCGGAGAATCGGTTCTTCTTTTCACAGATGGTCTTACAGAAGCAGAAAACGAAGGAAAGGAATTATTCGGTAATGAGCGATTGGTTCGATATATAAAAGATAAAAAAGGAACACATATAGGCAAGGGGCTTTTAGATGAAATCAGAAAATGGCGCGGAAATGCAAATGTAAATGATGACTTGACACTGCTTGAGATATGGCGCGATCATGTGTAGTCCTTATTCGAAATCCTACACCCCATTACCTATTGACTTCAAGCGAGGCTCTGTTGTATGCATTAACAATACTACAATCTTGCAACTACGGCAACCTCGACAATCGCTCAATTTAGGCACGATTAAAAAGACGCTCATAAGTGTATTGATATTTTCTGGGTGAATTGTTCCTCATCTCAAGTTGGTTTTACCACTTCATCTATTCACCCGACACTTAGACAGCAAACGTGTATCTGCATAATGGATAATGGGAGGTTTCTCCCTGAAAGTATCTATTAACCCGAAAACAATAAGGAGAGGGATATGCCGGATAGTGTATACAAAGTTATAGAACTTGTGGGCACCAGCGAAGCGTCATGGGAAGAGGCTGCAAAGAATGCAGTGGAAAAAGCGGCCGAAAGCCTCCGGGAACTCAGGGTGGCGGAAATCACGAAGCTTGATATGAAAGTCGAAAACGGCAAAGTCGTTGCTTTTCGAGCAAGAGTCACGCTTTCCTTTAAGTATGGCACATAGCTTTAGCCCGAATATTTACGAAATTACCATAGAGATACAACAAATAAGCCGCGATAAGCGGCTTATTTGTTGTCTGGGCATATTGACATCACCCGCAACATACTATAATTCGCCTAATGATTTAAAGAAATTGAGCTGGTTGACTGAAAGGAAGCTGAATGAGTATTGATGGATATTTTATGGAGAGCGAAGAAGAGGCGCAACGCTTAGATCTAAAGACGGATCCGAAGGTGGTGGACAGGCATGCCCGGTGGGCAGGCCTTCAGCCGGGTATGCGTGTGGTTGATCTGGGCTGTGGATCAGGAAAGACAACTCTTTGTCTCAGCAAAATTGTCGGGACAAAGGGTGAGACCGTCGGGATTGACAACGCCGACCAGCGAATTGAATTTGCAAAGAAGCATTATTCCGCAGAAAAAATTGATTATGTACTGGCAGATATTCGCTCCGATTTAAGCCATCTGGGAAAATTTGATTTTGTCTGGATTCGATTTGTTATGGAATATTACGGGTCTACGGCCTATGAGATCATTCAAAAGGTCAGTAAGATTCTTAACCCGGGGGGGATTCTTTGTCTTATCGATCTCGATTATAACTGCCTGACCCACTTTGGCCTGCCAAAAAGGCTTGAATCAGCCATACAGGGAATCGGGCAGACATTAGAAAAAAAAGCGGACTTTGATCCATATGCCGGCCGTAAGCTCTATTCATATCTTTACGATATGGAATATGAAAATATCGACATGACCATAGAGGCACATCATTTAATTTTTGGAGAGTTGAACGAGGTGGACGCTTTTAACTGGACCAAAAAAGTCGAAGTGGGTGGAAAATTATCAGGCTATCCATTCGACGACTATAAAGGCGGCTACGAAGAGTTCTTTGAAGAGTTTAAAACAATTTTTTCACATCCAAGAAGATTTACCTACACGCCGATCATCCTGTGCAGAGGTAAGAAACCGAATTGATATGAAAAAACTTTTGTTGATCAACCCGGTTGGCCGGAAAAGCGGGTATCTCATGAGCAGATTTTCCACTTTTTCGCCTTTAGGGCTAGCATATGTTGCTGCAGTTACACCTGACAACTGGGAAGTTAAAATAGCGGATGAAAATTTTCAGCCGTTTGAATTTGAAGAGGCTGATCTGGTTGCCATCACGGCCTTTACCAGTAACGCCAACAGGGCATATGAAATCGCCGAGATGTATCGGGACCACGGAACAAAAGTGATCATGGGCGGCATCCATGCATCCATGCTTCCCGATGAAGTGATGATGTTTGCAGATGCGGTTATTGTTGGCGAGGTGGAAGGCATCTGGAAGGAAGTTTTAAAAGATTTCGAAGACAACAAGCTTGCCAAGAAATATATCGGTCCAAGGGTTGATCTGGGAAACTACAAGATTGTTCCCCGGAGAGAGCTGCTCAATCCCGGCTATCTGTGGCAATCGGTTCAAACCTCACGGGGCTGCCCATTTAATTGCCATTTTTGTTCTGTTTCAAGATACCTTGGCAAAATCTATCGCTGTCGCAAAGCCGAAGACGTTCTGAAAGAGCTCAGCAGCATTGAGAAGCGGCATATCGCGTTTGTGGATGACAACCTCATCGGTTATAGTCCAGAGAGCGTCCAGCGGGCAAAAACGCTGTTTCAAGGCATGATAGATCAAAACATGAAAAAAAAGTGGTGGATGCAAACATCCATCAATGCAGCTGACGATGAGGAGGTTGTCGAGCTTGCGGCCAGAGCGGGATGCATGCTTGTCTTTATCGGATTCGAAACCATCAGCCTGACATCATTAAAAGAAATGAAAAAAGGTATCAACGTTAAAACCGGTGTGGACAATTACAGGCGCGTGGTGGATACGTTCCATAAATATGGTATCGGCGTGTTCGGTGCCTTTATCATCGGGAATGATTTTGAAACAAAGGAATACTATAGGGCGCTGGCTGATTACCTGGTTCATTCCGGAATAGATATGTTCCAGGTAAGCATTCTTACGCCATTGCCCGGAACCGATTTGATGGAGGAAATTACCACCTGCGATCGGCTGGTTTATAAAGATTTTCCTCGGGATTGGGATAAATACAGATTTTCTTACGTGGTACATAAACCTAAAGAGATTACCCTGGAAACAATATACGCTGCAGACAACTACATCAAAAGCAGGCTCTACTCTTTCCCAACCTACCAGATTCGGTTGTTGAAATCACTCTTCAGCCTGCGCCGCCTGAAAAGGGCTTATGCGATATACAAGTTTAATCAGGCGCTTAAACTGAGCTGGCAAAATGCCCATTATTATAATAAATATCCTAAAGATATCATGTAAATGAAAGTTTCCTGAGTTCACGCTTCAGGAGTTTTCCCTGCGGTGTTCTGGGAAAAGTGGGTGGGAATTGAGAATGATGCACATTAAGATATTTACAACAGGCGGAACTATTGACAAGGTGTATTTTGATGCAACGAGTGAGTATCAGGTAGGCCCGCCGAATATTTCAGCGGTCTTTAGCGAGTTGAAGCTGGGGTTTACTTACACGATTGAGTCTTTGATGAAAAAGGACAGCTTGGAGCTCACTGATGATGACCGAACAATTATTTGCCGGGCCGTAGCGGCGGATTCTTCCGACAGGATCCTCATTACCCATGGAACGGATACCATGGTTCAAACGGCAAAAATACTTGCCGACATCCAGGGAAAAACCATTGTTTTAACCGGTGCGCTCAAACCGGCTCTTTTCAAAACCACCGATGCTGTTTTCAACATCGGCTGTGCCGTTACCGCTGTCCAGACTCTTAAGCCCGGTATCTACGTTGTCATGAATGGGTGTGTGTTTACGCATGATCATGTCAGAAAGAATGTTCAAGACGGTATGTTCGAAACATTTTAATTAGAAAGAAGACACCATGAGCCAATACTGGAGCCGAATTATTCGTGAGTTGAAGCCCTATATTCCGGGTGAGCAACCCAAAGAAAACCGATATATTAAACTGAATACCAATGAAAATCCCTATCCGCCTTCACCCCGGGTTATCGACGCCATTGTTAAGGCGGTTGATTCCACCTTGCGGCGTTATCCGGATCCGAATTGTGATGCATTGAAGCAAATCATTGCAGTGTATTATGGGCTTAACAAAGGGAATGTGTTTGTGGGCAACGGTTCGGACGAAATTCTGGCGCTCTCCTTCATCAGTTTCTTCAAACAGTCGCTGCCCATCCTTTTTCCGGACATTTCCTACAGCTTCTATGAAGTCTATTGCGGTATCTTTGAAATTCAGAACATCCGTGTACCCTTGACAGAAGATTTCGATATTTCCCTGGTGGACTATGAGCAGCCCAATGGCGGCATCATTTTTCCGAATCCCAACGCACCCACGGGAAAACTACTTTCATTGGAGCAGATCAAAAAACTTTTGGAACAGAATGGAGAAACCGTCGTTATCGTCGATGAGGCCTACATCGATTTTGGTGGAGACACTGCCGTTCAATTGATTGGGGAACATCCAAACCTGCTGGTGGCTCAGACGTTTTCAAAATCGAGATCACTGGCCGGCTTGCGAGTCGGCACGGCCCTGGGATCTGAAGAGCTCATCGAAGGCCTTGAGCGGGCCAAAAACGCCTTCAACTCCTACCCATTGGACAGACTGGCCATTACCGGTGCCGTAGAAGCCATCAGGGACGAAGCATACTTTCGAGCGACCTGTAAAAAGGTGATGGATACACGAGAGCGTACCGTTGCAGCGTTATCTAAGATGGGATTTTCGATTATTCCTTCCGTGGCTAATTTTATTTTCATCAAACCTCCCGGGATACGGGCCGGGGAGCTTTATACCCGACTCAAGGATGATAAAGTTTTGGTTCGATATTTTGACAAGCCGCGTATCAATGAGTACCTGCGTGTCACCATTGGTACCGATGCAGAGATGCAGACCTTTATCGAAAAAACCGCAAAGATCGTTGGGGTAGTTTGAGACGTGAGATGGAAGAGATCCTTCACAATCATTTGTTGGCCGATACCTATCCGCCCCAGGACCACATGCTCAGGGATCTTTCCATTGAAGTGGTAGCAACCGGGACTGATAGTGCGACGATCCAGGCACCGGTGGTACCCGGGGTCTGTTCGCAAAAAGGTTTCATGTATGTGGGTTTACTGGCGACGCTGGTGGACGTACTGGGCGGCATCATCGCCATCCCGGCGGTCTCACCGGACTGGATTTCAACATCGAATTTGTCGATTCACACCACCAGCCATGAGATGTCCGGCCGGGTATCGGCCGATGGTCGCGTTCTGCGCGCCGGCCGCACTTCCATTGTTATCGGTGTCGAAATCCGGACCGAAAAAGCCGGTGTGCCCCACGAGACGACCCCGGCGGGTTTTGCCATGATAACCTATTCACGCCTGCCGGGAAACAAGACGAAATTACAAATGAAGACAACGGACAAGCCCTATAAAGCCGTACGATTTTCCCTGAAGGGAACGGGTTTGCACATACCGTTTATCGATAAGGCTGGTATTCGAATTCTCGATCGCGCAGCAGGGCAGCTCGCTCTGAAGATGGATGATTATGTCCGCAACAGTCTCGGTTCTCTCCAAGGCGGCATGACAGCTTTTCTGGCAGACCTGGCTGGACAATATGCTGCCCGCGAAGCCACAGGAAAATCCGGACAGACGCGTGACCTGGTCATTCACTATATGTCACCAGGGGTTACAGGCCCCTTTCAAACCACCACCGAAGTGTTACGCATGGATCATCATTCCGCCCTGACACGCATCTACGTGGTTGACCAGGGAAACGATTATCGACTCATGGCGGTTGTCCTGAACAGTGTTACGTTGTCAGATGAGTAATAAAACGAAAAAAACACCCCTTTTTGATGTGATTTTCGAGGTGGTTCGATCCATTCCAAAAGGCATGGTTGCATCGTATGGCCAGATCGCGGCAGTTGTCGGTCGCTGCTCACCCTTGATGGTGGGATTTGCCATGGCAGCCGTACCGTTTGACAGCGATGTTCCCTGGCACAGGGTCGTGAACCATCAGGGAATGATCAGTTCCCGTGGAAACGGTGACGGCGAACAGATTCAACGGATCCTTCTCGAGGCGGAAGGCATCCACTTCGATGAAACCGGCCGTATCGATTTAAACCTGGTTCGGTGGGAGTTTCCTGTCTGTTGATCAATAAGATTATCAGACGATCTCATTGCCCTTGAGGGCGTTTGTTTTATACATTTGCTGGTATTTCAAGACGTTTTTAATGAATGTCCTGGTTTGACGAAATGGAGGGATGCCACCGTAATGCCTGACATAACGACTGCCGGCATTATAGGCCGCCAGGGCAAGTTTGGTATCTCCATCGAAACGGTTGAGCAGTTTTTTGAGATAACGAACCCCCCCAGTGATATTATCTTCGGGATCGAATATGTCCTGGACGCCAAGCGATTTGGCAGTATTGGGCATCAATTGCATCAAACCGCCAGCCCCTTTTTTTGAGACAGCCAGGTGGTTATACCGTGATTCTGCCATGATGACGGCTTTGACTAGTGCCGGATCGATTTTGTGTCGTGCCGCGGCAGTTTTGATGATAGTGCTATAAGGTTGATGGGGTGTGCTCAGATAAACGGATAGCGTATTTTTAAACTGTGAGAGGTTTTTGTGACTACTCACAGGAGGGGCACTCTGGGATGGTACCGGCAGTATTGCCGGTGGGATCGACTTGTCCATGAGCATCAGGGCGGCGCTTTGCTGGCTGCTGAGGGCCTCCGGAAGGGAAAGAATGCTGAGAACAAATAATATGGATAGTATGGTTTTTAGGGTATTCATTTGCGACACACAGTATAGTGTAAGGTCTTTGTTGTTGGTTATCCTACATGTAAGAACAGCAAATTTGATGCCAGGTAAGGGCATTTATTTTTCATAATAATATTTATGCGTTATATAGTATGCCGGTCATTTTTATGTAAAACTATACCATTCGACTATGTAAATTATTGACCATATTGAACCGCAATAGCGAGCGAATCAACATTAGACAAAAATATTTTACATAAGTAATCAGCAATAACGATGTGTCAAATACTTTAAACGGTAAACGGTTTGTGTGACAGCATCCGGCCGGCCGGCGGCTGTGGTTTTTCGCCAATCGATGGACGAAGCCGTAAAAAAGGAGAAATAAATGAATTATCAAAATGTTATCGTAACCATCGGGGATGATTTTGTTGCTGAGATTACCCTAAATCGACCTGACCAGTTGAACACTTTTAATACGCCCATGGCCCTGGAACTGGACCAGGCTCTCCATGACCTGGACAAGGAAAAAACCGTTAGGGTTATCGTTATAAAAGGCGCAGGAAAGGCCTTTTGTGCCGGTATTGACGTCGGTGAGGTTTTCGGAAAGAGTACCTTGGAATACCGCACCTGGATTGAACGGATGGAAAACCCTCTGGTAAGCATCAGTCGCATCAGCAAACCCGTTATCGCCCAGGTTCAGGGGGTTGCTGCCGCCAATGGTGCGGGCCTCCTGGCAGCTTGCGACCTGGCCGTTATGGCGGAGAACGCCCGTCTGGGCTTGACGGCCATAAATGTCGGGCTCAACTGTGTGGGACCTGTGGTGCCCGTGTCGCGATCTGTTGGACGGAAGAGAGCACTGGAACTCCTGCTTTTCGGGGAGCTGATCAACGCCGGGAAAGCCCTGGAGATGGGGCTGGTTAACCGGGTTGTTCCCAAAGAGGATCTTGAAACCGAGACGCGGGAATGGGCCAAAATCCTGGCTGCGAAAAGTCCCGTTGCCATCCAGATTGCTAAAAAAGCATTTTATTCAGCCGCCGATCTTGATTACTATAAGGCCTTTGAGTACATGAATGAGGCTTTTGCAAGGCTTTGCAGCACTGAAGATGCGAAAGAAGGCATCAACGCATTTTTGGAAAAGCGGATTGCCGAATGGAAAGAATGCTGATTAAATCTGTCAAACCAGAAGAAATTCTTTAGCCTTTCATCCTTTGAGATGCTGGCCATGTTTCGGCAGGGTATGCCATCATTGTTTATAGTTGGCATACTATTTTGAGGTTTGTAAAAACCAGCGATATATGCCAGTGATTACCGGTTTACAATCATGCTAAAACCTATTGTTTTTCCTTGGTGCTCTCCGGTCTCTTCAAGGTGTTGTTTGTCTTCGCAAAAGGATTTTCTCGATCCGTGGCCCATTGAGCCGGATTGTTCCTGATGTATTCTCGAATGCGGACCATTTCATTCTCGTTGCGGACGATGTGTTCGTAATAATTGCGCTGCCATAATTTACCGGGAAACGGTGTCCACCCGTGTTGTTTGACCCCACGAATATATTCGTTTGTGGTCATCGTTTTTGAGATGGTTTCTAATAGCCGAAGCGACGCAATGCCTTGGTATCCCTGGTCCAGTTTTTCTGGACCCGCACAAAGAGCTTTAAATATACTTTGGTTGCCAGCATCTGTTCGATTTCTTTTCGAGCCGCTTCCCCGATCTGTTTGAGTTTGGAGCCT
>QMMS01000103.1 GCA_003647375.1 Deltaproteobacteria bacterium | reverse complement strand
TTTGCAGCGGGGTTGGCCACGAAGCTGATTTCAAAAGCGGTGGGTGTGCATCTGGCCCATGAAACCGACGAGATGATCTGGCGGCTTGTGCAGAATCTGCCATGGGGCGCAGGGGATGTTACAGGCGTTGTCCTGACAGTGCCTGCCATGGTCATGCCCAAGATTCAGATGCCGCCGCT
Source organism: Deltaproteobacteria bacterium (assembly GCA_003647375.1). The sequence goes on along the minus strand of QMMS01000103.1, from coordinate 12,977 downwards.
GCCGGCCATGGGACACATGGACTATGGTGATCGGGATTTCAAGGCGGTCATGGTTTCGACAACCTTTGACAAGTCACAGGGGAAGGAATTTTCTTTTGAAATGCCCATTGCCAAGGCAGGCGAAAAATTCCGGATGGAAATGGATTACACCAAGATGTCAGGGGCCCAAGGCATGCCGCCGGCCATGAGCAGCGTTGTGATGATCCACCGGGGTGATGAAAAGCGCACCTACTCACTCTACACAAACAAAAAGAAGTATATGGTCAGTGATGAAACAGACGAGGGCTACTACGAGGAACCGGATGTTGTAAAGACCTTCGTGGCCAAAGAGACCATCGATGGCCATCCCACCGAGAAATACAAGATTACGATAACCTACCAGGGCCAGGAAACACAGGAAGGATTTATCTGGAATGCAACAGATCTGGATGGCATGACGATTCGAAGTGAAATCGACAACGCGACTGTCAAGATGACATCCACGTTAACGGGTATCGTCATGGGGACACCGCCGGCAGGTCTCTTTGAAGTGCCGGTGGACTACACGGAAACCAGTAATTTTTTAGAAATAGTCATGGAATAACATTCAAATCTAATTTAGGAGGCAAAACATGGTGAAGGCTAAAAATATTTATCTACTTGGGTCGCTACTTCTCATGGCTGCAGTATTGGTTTTCAATGGATGTGCGGTAAAGACATCCGGGGCAGTGCGTGACGATTCTTCACTTACAGGCGTTTCAGACCAGCTGGCGCCCTCCGAAGAATATACCGGCCCGAAGTTGCGGGTGGGGGTGGTGAATTTCCAGAACAAGACACCCTCGAAACATATCGGCATCGGTGAGGCAGCGGCTGATATTTTGGGGACAATTCTCCAGAAGACCGGTCGATTTATCATTATCCCACAGCAGGACGTTGCCTCCATACTGGGTCAGCAGGCCATGGGCGCTTCGGGAGCCGTCAATCCGGCTACTGCTGCAAAAATGGGTAAGATCCTGGGTTTGAATGCCATGGTTACCGGTGCGATTACCGCCTATTCAGAGGCTGAAGAGGGATCGGATTACCTGGTGTACAAAAAGAAAAAACAGATTGCCCGGGTTACCGTGGATTACCGGATTGTAGACACGACTACAGGAATCCAGCTCGTGGCCGATTCGGGGCAGGGCGTTTATGAAAAGAAAACCGGTGGGGCGCTTGGATTAGGCTCCAAGTCGAGCTACGACGCCGACCTGCGGGACGGCGCCTTGCGGGATGCATTGACCAAAGCCATGGTCAACATGCTGCCGCAGTTTGAAAGCCAGGAGTGGAGTGGTCGAATCGCCAGTATCAAAGGTCGGACCGTCTATCTGAACGCCGGGAAGAAAACCGGCTTGAAAGTGGGCGACGTTCTGATGGTACAGGACCTGGGAGAGGAAATTATTGATCCTCAGACAAACGTATCCCTTGGCAGGGCTCCGGGATCGATCAAAGGCGAGGTTATGGTGACCGGCTTTTTCGGCCGTGATGGATCTATGGCTACCATTAAATCGGGTGCGGGTTTCAAGACGAACGATCTGGTGAAATACAAGTAAAAAAAAGGGTTCGAGGGTTCGAGGGGTCCAGGATTCGAGGGGAAGGCACAACAAAAGTGCAGTTCACCGGACTTTCCGGGCCCTTTTTTGTTAAATTAGAAGCACGAATATCGAAATACGAAACAATATCAAATGACAAAAATTCAAATGATCCAAACATACCGTATAAGGCTTATGGCCATGGGCTTTGTTTTGGCCATTTGAGCATTTACTATTGGGATTTGTTTAGAAATTCGATATTCGGATTTAGAATTTATCGGGTCTGTATAAGTTCCGCAACTCAACTCTTTTTGGATTTCATTCGTGGTGGGCCTTCGCGCCCGGCTCAGATTGCCGATGCGTAATGATAATATCCCGTTTGGGGTAGGGTATCTCGATGCCGTGTTGGTCAAACGCATCTTTGACCTTGTCCGTCACCTCGGAAATGGTGTCCATCCGTTTTCTGGCGTTCTCGATCCAGACCCGTACTTGGAGATCGACGGATGATTCTCCAAACAATCTTACCACCACTTTCGGTTTAGGTTCCTTGGCGATCCATTCGATGCCATCGGCAATGTCGAGGATGATTTTTTTGGCTTTGGGCAGGTCGGCATCGTAGGCGAGGCCGATATTGATGCGCACGCGGATCTTGGAAGATATGATCGTATAATTGATGATATCTCTTTTCATGATCTCGTTGTTGGGAATGATGATGACGATATTGTCAGTGGTCTTTATTCTGGTGGCCCGGATGCCGATATCGATAACGTCTCCCCAGGTGGAACTCCCGGAAGGCGCCGTCCAGACCTCGATGCGGTCACCAATCTCAAAGGGCCGGTCGATGATCAGAAGCATCCCGGCGATCAGGTTGGACAAGGTGTCTTTGGCCGCGAAACCGATGGCGATCCCTAAAACGCCCGCACCGGCGACAAAGGGCATCACGTTGACACCCAGGAGGTCGAGGGCCATGATAATGGCAACGATATAGATGATTACGCCGATAAACCGCGTCAGAAGATCGAAAATAACATTGTCTACCTTGGTCTCAGTCTTGTGGACGATTCGTTTTTCAATCGTTTGCAGGATAACAACCGTAATTTTCACTGCCGGCGCAGCCAGAAACAGCATTATCAGGGCCTTAAAAGTAGATTCCAAAATAGGAATATCCACCATTCGGAGAATGTAGAAACCTGTGACAAACACGAGGACGATAGTGGCAGCCTGGCCAAGCGATTGGAAAATAATGGCATTGTTGCGAATGGTCTCGAATCGACGGCCTTTTTTTTGGAAGAACGCCAGAAATAGTTTCAGCATAAACCAAAGGAGGACAGCTATAACAATCGCCATCAGTGCTTTGGTGAAAATCGCCGAAGAGGATGATGAATCACCGGGCAGCGTATTGATATATTGTTGGATTGTTTCCCAGGAGCTCATGCGAGTTACCTTTTTAGCAGTTTAGGCTGTAGGCTATTAGGTTGCGAATAGCCAATAGCTTTCGGCTACCCTCCAACCCTTGTATGCCGGGAAGCTGGGAGGCCTGGAAGCTGGGATGCTGTTTTCCGGTTATAAGCAGTCAGCCACCCTGGGGCCCTTGTATCACCCTCGGACCCTGATGTTGTTATTGTGTTCGTTGTGTATGTTGATTTGCTCTTGGTAAAAAGTATTCAGCTTTTACCAGACCGCTGTTTCCTCAACCCAATGAACCCAAGAAACTCAACAAACCCAATGAACTCTTCAGTTTACTGCCGTAGAAAAAAGCCCTGCCTTGATATATTCACGGTTCAGGCGAGCGATATTGACTATCGATATCTCTTTGGGGCATTCCGCTTCACATTCCCGCTCGTTGGAACAGTTTCCAAAACAGAGCTGATCCATGACTTTCAGCATGGCTTGAACCCGTTGGGCAGCCTCGGGCCGACCCTGTGGCAGAAGTGCCAGATGAGAGATTTTAGCCCCCACAAAGAGCATGGCAGAGGCATTGGGGCATGCTGCGACACACGCACCACAGCCAATACAGGCTGCCGCATCCATGGCTTTCTCGGCAACTTCCTGGGGGATGAGAATCGTGTTGGCGTCCTGTGCGCCGCCGGTATTGGCAGATATGTAGCCACCGGCCTGGATGATCTTGTCGAAGGGGCTCCGGTCCACTACGAGATCTTTGACAACCTTGAATGCCCTGGCTCGAAAAGGCTCGATAAAGATGGTATCGCCATCTGAAAAGTGTCGCATGTGGAGCTGGCAAAGAGTCGTGGCTTTTTCGGGTCCGTGGGGACGCCCGTTGACGACACAGCCGCATTGTCCACAAATCCCCTCCCGGCAGTCATAGTCAAACGCGATGGGTTCTTTGCCCGCTAGGGTGAGTTGTTCATTGACAACATCGAGCATTTCCAGAAACGACATGTCCGTGGAGATACTGTCTGCGGAATATGTTTCCAGACGGCCTTTGGCATGGGAATCTTCCTGGCGCCATATTTTCAATGTCAGGCGGATATCTGCTGTCACTTGTAACTCCTTTGGCTTAATTTGACATTTTCGAAGACAAGCGGCTCTTTGTGCATTTCAGGATCCATGTTCTGCCCCTTATGTTCCCAGGCGGATACATGGCAATAGGCTTCGTCGTTACGCTGGGCTTCATTTTCTTCGGTCTGATAGGCCTCGTTAAAATGACCGCCGCAGGATTCCTGCCGTTCCAGGGCATCCATGACCATAAGTTCTCCGAATTCAAGAAAATCAGCCACTCTGCCGGCCCTTTCAAGACTCTGATTGAAATCTTTTTTCTTTCCCGGGACGGTGACGTTTTTCCAGAATTCTTCACGAAGTTCCTGAATCAGGCCACGGGCTTTTTCGAGATCAGCGTTGTTGCGCGACATACCGCAGTGATCCCACATAATCCGGCCCAATGCCCTGTGGAAGTCGTCCACTGTACGTTTCCCGTTGACGGACATGAGCTTGCGGGTAGTTTCCTGAACCTCGTTTTCTGCGGACGTAAATTCGGGCTGGTCTTCATTGACCTGTTCGAGGTGCGTTCCGGCAAGGTATCCCCCGATGGTATAAGGGATGATGAAATAACCATCGGCCAGCCCCTGCATAAGTGCGCTGGCGCCCAATCGATTGGCCCCGTGATCTGAAAAATTAGCTTCCCCCATGACAAAAAGCCCTGGAACGTTACTCATCAGGTTGTAGTCGACCCACAAGCCGCCCATGGTATAGTGAACCGCCGGATAAATCATCATGGGTGTTTCATACGGGTTGTCGGCCGTAATTTTTTCGTACATCTGAAAAAGGTTGCCGTATTTTTTTTCGATAACATCCTTACCATCCCGCTTGACGGCATCCTCGAAATCAAGAAAGACGGCAAGGCCGGTGTCACCCACTCCCTTGCCCATGTCGCACTGATCCTTGGCGTTCCTGGAAGCCACATCCCGTGGGACCAGGTTGCCGAAGCTCGGGTACTTGCTTTCGAGGTAATAATCACGCTCGGATTCCGGGATCTCACCCGGGTTTCTTCGATCTCCGGGTTCTTTGGGGATCCACACGCGTCCGTCATTTCGAAGACTCTCACTCATGAGTGTCAATTTGGACTGGTAGGTGCCATGCACCGGTATGCAGGTGGGATGGATCTGGGTAAAACAGGGGTTGGCAAAACAAGCCCCTTTTTTGTAGGCACGGAAGGAGGCCGATACATTACTTGCCATGGCATTTGTGGATAGAAAATAAACGTTTCCATAACCGCCGGTACAGAGCACCACGGCATCCGCAACATGACGTTCGATATCCCCTGTGATGAGGTTCCGGGAGATGATGCCCCGCGCCCGGTCGTTGGCGATAACCACGTCCAGCATTTCCCGGCGGGGAAACATGGTCACCCGGCCTGCTGAGACCTGACGCATCAGGGCACTGTATGCGCCCAGCAGGAGCTGCTGGCCTGTTTGACCTCTGGCGTAAAAGGTTCGTGAAACCTGTGCCCCGCCAAAGGACCGGTTGGCCAGTAATCCACCGTAGTCCCGTGCAAAAGGTACCCCCTGAGCGACGCACTGATCGATAATGGCGTTACTGATCTGGGCCAGGCGATAGACATTCGCCTCCCTGGAACGAAAGTCTCCGCCCTTGACGGTGTCGTAAAAAAGGCGCCAGATGCTGTCGCCTTCATTCTGGTAATTCTTGGCTGCGTTGATGCCGCCCTGGGCAGCAATGCTGTGGGCTCTCCTTGGGGAATCCTGGATACAGAAATTTTTCACATAATAACCGAGCTCCGCCAGAGAGGCTGCGGCAGCACCGCCTGCCAGACCTGTGCCCACGACAATAATGGTAAATTTTCTCTTGTTGGCCGGGTTTACCAGCTTCAGGTCAAAACGATGCTTGTCCCATTTATCGGCCAGCGGGCCACCGGGTATGTGTGCATCCAACTTCATAAAAATTCTCCTTATCCCGAAAATGAAAGGTATATCGGGAGGGTGCCGAATCCGAATCCGAAAATCAGACTCAATACGATACCGGCCCCCATGATCAGCGGCATATATTTGGGGTGATTGGCACCCAGCGTCTGGAACAGGCTCCAGAAACCATGGCGGATATGCAGCGCAACGATGATCATGGCCGCGATGTAAAGAATGACATAAGCAGTGCTCTGAAAAGCGCTGACCACGATCTCGTATATGGTGGTGGTTGATTTGTCGACAAAATGAAAATTCAACAGGTGAAAAATGACGAACGCAAGTATGACAAAGCCGGTATAAGGCATGGTTGCAGAGCTGATAGTACGTCCACCCGCCCACTTGTTCATGTGGTAGCGTTGTGGCCTGGCCATGAAATTCTGGAAAAACAGGATGCTTCCGGTGGCGATATGAACAAAGGCAAGTGTCAGGAGCCCCCACTCGGCAAGGGTAACAAGCGGGCCAAACCCATGAAGGTGTTCGGCATAAGAATTGAACATTTCTCCACCGCCGTACAACGTCAGGTTGCCTGCAAGGTGAGCAGTCAAGAAACCGATGAAACAACAGCCTGTCAGGGCCATTAACAACTTTTTCCCCATAGATGACCAGAAAAAATTACCGATCCATTGCATGCGTGCCTCCCCAAAATAAAGATGAACGTCCAACATCGAACATCGAACGTCCAATGTCGAATGAAAACAAAAACCCAATACCGAATTATTTCTGTTTCTTTATCTTTTCAAATTCAAAATTCGATGTCGGACGTTCGATGTTCGACGTTCATTCGTTCTCCAGCATTAAAACAATTTAGCGTTTTGCGAAATTCTGACTTCTGCCTCCTGAATTCTCTGGCTCATATACTTGGTGAAAAAGCCCCTTATAGGGGCAACCCAGTGCCAGGCCCTTTGAACCCTGGAATCCTCGACCCCTTGGACCCTTTCTCTCGACCAATTGGGAGAAGCCAAATTTTTATTGAGTTCTCATCTATCTGTCAACATAATTCTTGAACCACCATGTATCCCAATCGGTTTGAGCGATGGCTTCCGCAATCTGTTTGCCGGTTTCGGTCTGAAGCCTTTTCAGGACATAGGGCAGCCATTTATGGGGTGGTTTAAACCCGATATCTGCGAGTGTCTTCAATTCGATCACCAGGGAGATCTGGTCTGCATCTTTGGCCAAACGTGCTTCCAGTGTCTCTCCCTTGTTGAATTCATGTACCAGATCCGAGATGTCAGGCCCCAGGGATGTATTGCCGCCCATATGATTCATGGCCAAGGTTTCATCGGCTGTCACGTACTGTTTCTGGACATAGTTGATATCTCCGATACGCGATTCCGGCAGGTCGTGCACCAGGCACATGCTTATCAGGCGCAAGGCATCGACATCGGTTTCCAATTTGGTCATGACCCAGGCGATAAACAGGGTACAGAAAGTATGCTCGGCAACAGATTCCCTGCCGGCACCTAAGAAATTAAAACCGGATCTAGGGGTTCTTTTCAAATGGGCTGCCTCAAACAACAGGTTGGCAATATCTTTCATCCAGGTCTCCTTTTTCCTAATTTGCTAAGGCTATTATAGCTGGGTCTAAAACGTAAAATTCTTGACACATTAATAATGCTCGTATAAGACTATATAGATTTATAATTAATTCTAATTAAGGCTAATTATCGACATCTAAAACGTGGAGCGAACTGACGATGCAACAGATTAACTTGATCAACATGATCAGCAACGCCGGCTTGATGGTGCAGTTTGTGCTGCTGATGCTGCTCTTTTTTTCAATTACATCCTGGGCGATTATATTAATAAAATTCCGGTATATCAAGAGGGCCTATCAGGAATCAGCTGTTTTTACGGAATTGTTCTGGAAAAGCAAGGATCTTTCAAATGCTTACCGCCAGGCTAAAGAGCTTGAAGGAAGCCCCATTGCGCGCATTTTCCGAATAGGATATGTGGAACTAAAGAAGATCAGTCAGAGCGGGATTTCGGAAGGTGGCGATGACCGTCCGGATAGATCCTCGGGACTGGGCACTCGATTTGCGGGAATGGATAACATCAAACGGGCATTGCGAAGAGCCATCAACACCGAGACGACAAGAATGACGCAGATGGTGCCCTTTTTGGCGACAACCGGCAACACCACCCCCTTTATCGGTCTGTTCGGTACGGTTTGGGGGATCATGAATTCGTTTCACGGCATCGGCCTGCGGGGATCTGCCAGCCTAGCGGTGGTGGCGCCTGGGATATCCGAGGCCTTGGTGGCGACAGCTGCGGGGTTGGCGGTTGCCATACCGGCGGTTATCGCTTTTAACTATTTTATGCAGAAGATCAAGATTCTGGAATCCGAATTGAACAGCTTCTCCGCCGATTTTCTCAATATCATCGAGCGGGATATCCTGCTGATGGAAAGGAGGCGACAATGACCCTCGGTGGGAATGATGACCGGTTGATGTCGGAAATCAACGTGACCCCCTTTGTGGATGTCATGCTGGTACTCCTGATTATCTTCATGGTGACGGCCCCCATGATGATTCAGGGGGTTGATGTGTCGTTGCCGGAAGCAACGTCGGGCCCCCTGGAATCGAAGCAGGAACAGCTGATTGTAACCATCGATCAAAACAATCAGGTATATGTTAACGACTTTCGTGTCGGTGTTGAGGGCCTCAAGGAAAAATTGATACAGATCACGAAAAATCAGAAAGCCGACGAGATCTACCTGCGAGCAGACAAGACAGTGGCCTACGGCATGGTTGTCTTTGTCATGTCAGAGATAAAGGGCGCCGGGATCGAAAAACTGGGCATGATAACAGATCCTGTTGATGACACTGAAAATGACCGTAAAAAACAACCATAGGGCTCCCCACTCGACGGATTCGGCATCCCTTGTCACGCTTAACGGCCGGGGTAACGAAAACCGCCTGATCATGATTGCCTTTACAGCTTCCCTGATCTGCCATTGTATCTTTTTTTCGGTATTGATTTACGCCCAGACCCTTAAACCCAAGCGGCGTCACGCACCCATCGTCATGAACGTCAGCCTGGTTTCTCTTCCGGAATATAGCGGGCCGAGCAAGCAGGTTTCGAAACCATCGGTTTCAGGGAAAGAAAAAGTAAGTAAGAAAGCTGTAACCATCAAGAAAAAGCCGGTCTCTAAACAGGCAGTTGCCCCGAAAACAGTCAAAAAAAAGGTATCACTCAAGAAGAAGACCTATAAATCAGAAAAGGTCAAAAAGAGCACCCTGCAAAAACTGGAAAAAAAAATCGAGACGACCACGTCGGATCGAATTGCCAAGGCCATCGATGAAATCAAGGCCAAGGTTGACAAGGAAAAAGAAAGGGCGCCATCCAGGGAAAGTGAGGCCCAAATAACTGAATCGAAGCAGCTTGGTGGAGACGGTGAGACCGTCGGCGGAAAACTGGCTGAGATCGTTGATATCTATCGCGTGGAAGTTGCCTACAAAGTACAGCATAACTGGGCTTTCCCCGAACAACTGGCCGATGGTCGAACTGATTTGCAGACGCTGCTTGTATTTAAAGTAATGCCCAATGGGGAGATAAAAGATCTTTTTTTTACAGATCGGTCCGGGAACAGCCATTTCGATGAATCGGCTTTTCGTGCAGTTATGAAATCGAATCCCGTGGATCCTCATCCCAGGTCGGTGTCCGAGCCATATGTTCAAATGGGATTACGCTTTACTCCCGAGGGGATACAATAACAGATGAAATCAGACGAATATATCAAGCCCATGAAAATTGTTTTGCGTGCCATTATCGGATGTGTTGTGGCCCTGATGGTATCTCAGACAAGTATCGGTGCTGCCGAATATGACTATATTGACATCAGCAACCCCTTTTTGCGTAAAATTCCTTTGGCCGTGCCCTGGTTTAAAAATATTTCAGGAAATCAAGATCTCGAAGCCCAGTCTGTTAAATTGCCGGACCTCTTGTCTGACACGCTGGAATTTACAGGCTATTTTAAAATGCTTGACCGGCAGGCATTTCTCATGGATCCCAAAAACCCCGATATCCTCGCTACGCACATCAATTTTCGAAATTGGACGGCCATTGGCGCCGAACTGCTGATAACGGGAGGGATCCTGGTGAAGGACGGCCTCATGGAAACGGAGCTTCGCCTGTTCGACACCATCAAGGGAAAACTGATTATTGGTAAGCGGTATAAAGGTGGGACCGATGACACATTGCGCATGATACGACGATTTTGCGGCGAAGTGATGCTTCACCTGACAGGTCACAGGGGTGTTTTCGATAGTAAAATTGCGTTTCTGTCATCCCTGTCCGGTAAAAAGGAGATTTATATCAGTGATTTTGACGGCCATAATTCGAAACAATTTACCCGTCACGAAAATATCACGCTTTTTCCAGCCTGGTCTTCAGATGGCAAATGGATGGCCTACACCTCGTATGCCAAGGGTCAACCCGACCTATATATAAGAAATTTAACAAAAAACAGGGTTGCTACCCTTGATAAACAGGGCATCCAGATTACGCCGGCCTGGGTCCCGGGGAAATTTGAACTGGCAGCGACACTCTCTTTTTCAGGTGACCAGGAAATTTATTTGTTGACCGGAGGAGGGAAAATTATTAAAAGATTGACGAACAGTCGGGGAATCGATGTTGAACCGACGTGGTCCCCGGCAGGAAAACAAATGGCTTTTGTTTCCAAACGGTCCGGGACGCCTCAAATCTATATAAAGGACATGACATCGGGACGTGTCCGGAGGTTGACATTTCAGGGAAGGTACAACACACAGCCGGATTGGTCTCCAAAGGGAGATAAAATCGTATACTCCGCCATGGATACCGGCAGAATCGATATCTACACCATTGAGGTGGATGGCGGCAATCGAGTAAAGTTGACAGAAAATCAGGGAGATAACGAAGCGCCATCCTGGTCGCCGGATGGCAGCTTGATCGTCTTCAATTCTACTCGTGAGGGCAGATCAAAAATATATATCATGACGGCGTTCGGAACGGATCAGCGGCGCTTGATATCTATGCCGGGGGAGCAGACAAATCCGAAATGGTCTCCAAGCGTTATTTCCAATTAAAACCGAGCACAAAAGTAAACAAGGAGGAAGATATGCGGAAAAAATTATGGATTTTCATAAGCCTGTTGGTAATTGTTCCAGGATTGCTCTTCACTGTGTCATGCGCAAAGAAAGTTGTCCAGTCTGTTCCAGTTGAGGCGCCAGCTGCAGCTGTACCGGCAGAAGAAAAAGTAGATCTTCTGGCAGCGCAGGAAGAGGCTGCCCAGGAAGAGGCTGCAAGGCAGTGGGAAATGAAGGCCGAAGAGGATCTCCGTCAAACCCAGCTGGCTGAGCAGGCTGCAAAAGAGGAAGAAATGGAAAGAGCCAAAATGGCCGCCATGCAGATGTTCATGAATGAGGATATCTACTTTGATTTCGACAGCTCTGCAATCGGGGACATGGCAAAAAATGTGCTTTCCCGAAAAGCTGAATGGCTTCGCATGACCTCGGACGCCTCCGTCATCATCGAAGGGCACTGTGATGCGCGAGGCACCAGTGCTTATAATATCGCCCTGGGTGACCGTCGGGCAGAAAGCGCCAAATCTTTTCTCCTGGATCTAGGCATTGACGCCAACCAGCTATCCACCATCAGCTATGGCGAGGAGCGTCCTGTGGACATGGGGAAGAACGAAGAAGCCTGGGCCAAAAACAGGCGTGCTCATTTTGTAGTCGAATAATTCCGGCGTGTGATTCCTTCAGCGCGCAGAAAGATAAACGGCAAGCAGCGGCATGACTGCTGCTTGCCTTGTTTTATCCGTCCCTGCAGCCCCGTCTCATTGTGAGGATCTTACGATCTCGACCGATATTTTCAATGAGCAGCAGGGATGAAAAAAAATGAAGAGTTATTCATATGAGATTCAGGTTTATTCTCTCAATTGCTGTATTGGTGATGTTCTTCGGTTGTGCCCATCAGGAAGATGTCATTATCCTTGATCAACGGCTATCGAAGGTGGAGGCCCTCGGGAAAAAACTCAATCAAAAAGCCTCCATCCTTGAGAAAAAAGCCATGGACCTGGAAAAGCGTGACCAGCGTAGCGGCAAGGAAATCGAGCAGAGCAAAGTTTATCTCAGCACCAAGATCTCCGAATTCGAAAAAGACCTCGGGAATGAAGACATCCAGCTCAGGACCGAGTATGCAAAGCTGAATGCAGGTGTAGAGGTCCTCAAAGATGATGTTCAGTTGTTGAGAGGTCGACTCGAGGAATCGGAATTTATGATTCAGAAGCGGTTGAATACCGGGGAGAATACGGAAAAGGGAACTCAGATATTACTCAATAAATTATCCACCAGTCTTAACCGGATCGAGGTACGCCTCCAGTACATCGAACAGTATCTGAACCTGGAACCGGCAGGGTCGCGCAGTGCGCCGGACAAAAAATCTCAGAAAGCAGAAAAGACTCTCACAGATCAGGAACGCTATGTTGCTGCCAAGCAGGCATTTGATCAGCGTGATTTTGAAGCAGCCCGTTCCTCTTTTGAAGCGATTATCAAGGATTATCCGAAATCAGAACATGCGGACAATGCGCAATTCTGGATAGGTGAAATCTATTACCGGGAAAAGTGGTATGAAAAAGCTATCCTGGAATATCAGAAAGTCATCGAAAATTATCCCAAAGGGAACAAGGTCCCCGCATCTTTGCTGAAACAGGGTTTTGCCTTTATCTCGCTGGGGGATAAGGCCAACGCCAGGCTTATATTAAAGGAGTTGAGCAAGAAATACCCTGAAAGTAATGAAGGGAAAATAGCACTTCAGAAATTAAAAGAACTTCAATAGGATATTTATTCCATTACTCAAAACCGGGTTCTTTGGGCCAGGTCAGAGATAATTGGCTATGCCGATGGCGATATTTACTTAAATCCGAAGCACGAAATTCGAAATCCTAAACGGTTCGACAGGATCGCCGCCCTGAGCAACGTCGAAGGGCAATACCGAATGATCCAAATTCGAA
>QMMS01000102.1 GCA_003647375.1 Deltaproteobacteria bacterium | reverse complement strand
TAACCTCAAAAGGTGTTCGCATGGTCATGGATACGGCCATCGCCAAAGCAAAAGAATTTAACATAGCGGTCACCGTGGCCATTGTAGATGCCGGGGGGCACCTGTTGATGCTGGAAAGAATGGATGGGGGTCGTTTTCACACCGTCCATTCATCCACCACCAAAGCCGTCTGCGCGGCTTCCAATATGCGCCCCACCACCACCAAAGGGGCCCAGGCACAATCCCTCGATACCCTTCATGCTTTGGGTCTTGCCCTGGCAGCCGGTCCCGGGAACTGGACCGCCATGGAAGGCGGCTTTCCCATTTTCATGGATAACGAATGTATCGGCGGAATCGGTGTCAGCGGCGGTGACTGGGAGCAGGATGAATCCATTGCCAAGGTTTCACTGGCTGCTATAGCAGCCAAATTTGAATAGGATAAATGAAGTTATAGAGGAAAAATATGAAACGTTTTAAGACTGAAGAATACGTCCGGATGGAAAATCCTACGCCGGGAAAAGCTTTCCGACCTGAAATTCTAACGGCTGAGCATGGTGCCAAAGACCTGGGGGGCATGTTCGGTCTTCTCCCCCCCGGAACCCAGGTGCCCTATCACTACCACAACAAGCGCGAATCGGTGATAACGGTCATCAGCGGCGAAGGCATCGAAATAATGGATGGTGAAGAAATCCCCATCAGCGCCGGTGATGTCTTCTTTATTCCCGTAGGTGTTAAACATACGACAATCAACAACTCTGAAAAGGAACTTCGATACCTCGAGTTTTATACCCAGCCGCCTGTCGGGGCCGATTTTGTTGAAGTAATAAAATCGTAGGAACGATTTATTGATGAAAGGTTAATAAATGACTGATAAAAGCACCGTAAACCTGGCTCTCATCGGTACCGGGGCATGGTCCGGTTCCGTGGGCGATGCCATGATGAAAAGCGACAAGGTAAACCTGGTCACCTGCTTTGACCCCATACCGGAAAAAAGAGAGGCCTTCAGCGCCCGATTCGGCTGTGAACATGAAGAAAGCTACGAAGATGTTCTCAAGCGGGATGATATCGATGGACTCCACCTGGCCACACCCAACCATCTACATGCGCAACAAACACTGCTCGCCGCCGAACACGGTAAACATGTCTTTGTTGAAAAGCCCATCGCCAACACCATCGCTGATGGGAAAAAAATGATTGAGTCCTGTCTGAAAGCCGGCGTGGTTTTAATGGTGGGACAACATCTACGGCGGCTCACCGGAATCCGCAAGTTAAAAGAACTGATTGATGCCGGCACCATCGGAAGTCCGATTCAGATCGAAGGCAACTATTCACAAAACCTGGGGTTTGCGTTGACACCGGAAAGTTTCCGTTGGCGGGGGGATGATACCGGTTGTCCCGCCGGCTCCCTGATGACCATGGGTATCCATCACGCGGATGTGTTCAATTATTTGTTCGGCCCCATTAAGACCGTGTTCTCGTATTTCAACAAGCTTTACATCCCGGCCCCTGTCGAAGATGTGACCACAACCGTATTCCAGTATGAAACAGGTGTTCTGGGCTATCTGGGATCAAACTATGCGTCACCAAAGGCGGTCTGGTTTTATGTTTACGGCACCGAAGCAAATTTGCTGTGTACCATTACACCGCCTGAGCTGCCTTTTGAAGAATATCTTCTGTGGTGGCAGCAGGTGGACCAGGACACTGATGTTCAGATATTCGAAAAAGGAAAAACCGGATCCACAAAAGTACCCCTGACGTTGGGAAACCCCATTCTGGAAGAAATTGACGAATTTGCTGATTGCATCCTTACAGGCACCCCACCGGAAACCGACGGCGAAGGGGCTTTATCCGCCCTGTCATTCATTCGAGCCGCCATTGAATCGTCGCAAACCGGCAGGCAGGCAATGCTGGCAGTCTAAGCAACTGAAGTGAGAATAGAGACGTATGAAAAGAAGATTACTCATTGTGGGAGGTGTTGCCGGAGGCGCATCATGCGCCGCCAGATCCCGGCGTCTTTCCGAAGATACGGAAATTATCATTTTCGAACGCGGCCCGTTCGTCTCTTTTGCAAACTGCGGCCTACCCTATTTTGTCGGCAATGTGATTACAAAAGAAGAAGATCTCATTGTAGCCTCACCGGAACGCTTCAGAGATTACTTTAATATTGAGGTGCGGACCGGGCACAATGTCTGTCTGATCGACCGTGAAAAAAGAGAAATCGAAGTCGAAAATATGGCCACCGGCAACATCAGCCGAGAAAAATACGATAATCTCGTAATTTCCCCCGGTTCGGTTCCAATCTTCCCCCCGCTTGAGGGAATCGATCTGCCGGGAATATTTACCGTGAAAACCATACCGGACATGCGGGATATTATGGACTGGATTGAGCGCCAAAATGCCAAAAAAGCAGCCGTAATTGGGGGCGGATTTATCGGGTTGGAGATGGCCGAAAATCTGAAGAAAAGGAACCTTAGTGTCAGCATTGTCGAAATGCAAAAGCATGTGATGCCGGCAATCGACGAGGAAATGGCCGCGCCCATCCATGCGCACCTGAAATCCAGCGGGATATCTCTATGCCTGGGCAGTCCGGTCACGAGCTTCAAACAACTCGATGCCGGTAAAATTCTCATAACGCTTGAATCCGGAGAAACCCAACGGGTGGACATGGTGATTCTGTCCATCGGTGTTCGGCCCGAGATCGAATTGGCTCATACCGCCGGCCTGGAAATCGGGAGTCTTGGTGGAATCCAGGTCGATGAATTCATGCGAACCAGTGACCCGCATATCTGGGCTGTGGGGGATGCTGTAGAAGTAAAAGACTGCATCACCGGATCAAACAACATGATTCCCCTGGCAGGCCCTGCCAACCGGCAAGGCCGTATTGCGGCTCACGTAATTATGGGCCGTCGGGACATGGCTGGATTCAGGGGTGGACAGGCCACAGCGGTGTGCGGGGTGATGGGCCTGACCATCGCTTCCACCGGTGCCACCGAAAAAACCCTGAAAAATGCGCTGATCAACGGCAAACCCATGATATATGAAAAGATTTACGCCCATCCTGACCATATTGCAGGGTTTTACCCCGGGGCGCAGAAAATGATGATCAAATTGCTGTTTTCCCCTGAAGATGGTCGTATTTTTGGTGCTCAGGCAGTCGGCACCGAAGGAGTTGAAAAGCGCATCGATGTTATCGCCATGGCGATTCAGAAAGAGGGAACCGTATTTGATCTGGAAGAAGCGGAACTGTGCTATGCACCCCAGTACGGTGCCGCCAAAGACCCGGTGAACATCGTTGGAATGATTGCAGCCAATATTGTCCGTAATGAACATTCCATTGCACACTGGATGGACCTGGATAATGGCGATGTATACCTGCTCGATACCCGTAGGCCGGAAGAATATGAACGCGGTCACATCGATGCCGCGGTAAATATTCCACTGGAGAACCTGAGACAACGACTTTCCGAACTGCCCCGTGACCGGGAGATCTGGACATATTGCCTGGTTGGCCAACGGTCATACAACGCAGCAAGACTGCTGGCCAATGCGGGATTTAAGGTGCGGAATATCTGCGGTGGGTATATGATTCACCTTTGTATTGAAAAGATCCGCCAGCAGACCAAACCGAAACCGAATCCTTTCAAAATATAAACCTGAAATGTTCGGGCTATCTGACGGAGTCTGTTCGGCACTCATCGTCATCAACGGTCGTTTTTGCTCGTCGCCTGATAAGAGGTGACACAAAAGAGCCCACCGCGATGATGATAAATACCAAGCTGATGGGATGCGTAAAAAATATCATCGGGTCTCCCTGAGAAATGATGAGGGACATTCTTAGATGCTCTTCCAGTTGAGGGCCGAGAATAATGGCCAGAAGCATAGGGACGACGGGAAAACCGTATTTTTTCATAAAGTATGCCAGCAGCCCGAAACAGAGCATCACACCGGTATCGAAAAAAGTGTTTCTCAATGCAAATGTCCCCACAACACACAGGGTTAAAATAATGGGTAGCAACACCCGCTGGGGAACCTTGAGTACCCCGACCCACAATCTGATGGTTGCCAGCGTGAGACACAGGTTCATAAGGTTGGCCAGTAAAAAAGCCCAGAACACACTGTATACGAATTGAGAATTTTGAATAAACAGCATGGGACCCGGTATCAAACCCTGAATGATCAGTGCGCCGAGGAGGATGGCGGTTATGGGATCACCGGGGATTCCCAACGTCAGCATCGGTATTAAAGCGCCCCCGGCCACAGCATTGTTGGCCGCTTCCGGAGCGGCAACGCCCTCGAGCGTACCCTTGCCGAATTCTCTGGAATTCTTTGACGTCTTTCTGGCATAATCATAACTGAGAAAAACGGCAATCGGTCCGCCAGCCCCCGGAATAGAGCCAATCCCGGTACCAATACCCGCCCCGATCAGCATTGTCTTTATCAGCTTGACCAGATCCTTCATTCTTGGCAGGACACGATCTATTCTCGATCCATATTTTGGAATTACTTTAATCTTGTTAGAAATACCCAGTATGATCTGCGGGATGGCAAACAGACCAATCATGGCCGGTAAAAATGAGATGCCGGCCTGCAGATCAACCATGCCGAAGGTAAATCGCGGCGTTCCCATCATAGGGTCCAGCCCGGCCGTCATAACGATAAGCCCCAGAATTCCGGAAATGAGTGCTTTGACAATAGACACCTGGCCAAAACTGCAGATAAGGGTCAAGCCCAGAAGAACCAGTGCAAACAGTTCCGGTGCCCCAAACCGCAGGGCAAACTTGGCAATGACGGGAGAAGCCAGTGTCAGGCACGTCAAACCAAAAATCCCTCCGAAAAACGATGAAATCACAGCAATTCCCAAGGCCGGTCCCGCCTGCCCCTTTTGTGTCAAGGCATAGCCGTCAATGGCAGTGGCTGAAGCCGAAGGTGTTCCGGGTATGTTCAGAAGAATGGCGGATATGGAACCGCCTGTCATACCTGCGGCATAAAGACCCAGCAGTAAACAGACAGCAGTAACCGCAGGTAATTTAAACGTCAGGGGCAGAAGCAGAACCATGCCCAGCGATATGGTGAGTCCCGGTGTCGAGCCGATAAACAGCCCGAAGATAACGCCGAACATGACCGCAAAAATATTTTGGAATTGTAATACATCGAATAAAGCCGAAAGAATAGGTCCGGTCATATGCTATTTTCCCTGTTCAAAATATTTCCCCGGCTGGAAGGATTATCTGGAACACTTTCTGAAAAAAAAGATAGATACCAAATGTAACCAGGGTTGATGTCAAAACGACTTCCTTCCACTTTCCGGCACCGATGGTGAGCATTAAAACGGCTAAAAAAATCGGCGTAACCAACAAAAATCCCAAAAAAGCCATCGCCTTGATGTAGACGATAACGATAACGACCAGAAATAAAATACTGATCCCCTCTTTTTTTGATATGGCATAATCACATGTTTCAGACGATCCTTTAAAGACGGATTGCAACAATAACAGAATTGACAGTACATACAGGCAAATAACCAGTACCCATGGTACAAAAGAACTACCAAGTGTATTGGGTAAATTGCGATCCGGTAGATGCATCGTCAGATATGAATAAAAACAGCCAAAAAGTATCATGGTAATCGCTATTATGATATTTACAGCCCGCATGGATCCATCCCCAAATTTCGGGGGGCGATCATTCATCAATCAACCCCCCTCGTAATTTCCGCTTATTTTATTTTACCAAATTGCCGAGTTTTAAAGCTTTGGCAACAATATTGTTTTGTTCTTTCAGATACGCTTCAAACGCCTGGCTTCCCTGGAAGCTGATGTTGAATCCCTTTTTATTGGCAATCTTAATAAAATCTTTGTTCTGAGCCCCTTTCTCAAACGATTTTTCAAGCTTCTGGACAATCGCCTCGGGTGTACCTTTGGGGACGCTGATGCCACGGAACAGCTCCAAAACAACCGGGCAACCCGCTTCCTTCATGGTCGGTATCTCCGGGAATTTCGGATCCCTCTTTTCCGTGGGCACTGCCAGCAAGCGGATCAGTCCGGCCTGCACTTGGGGTGCCGCCTCAGGCAGCGGAACACAGATGGCCTCGACCTCTCCACCCAGCAAACTCGGGATCCGGCGTTTGCCACCCAGAGGCACATGGACAACTTGGATATCCATTTCTTTTTCAACAAGCACGGCCACCAAGTGAGTACCACTGCCGGTACCTGCGTTACCAATTTTAATCTTGTTGGGATTGCTCTTGGCATAACTTATGAATTCTTTAAACGTTTTCCATGGAGAATCGGCCTTTACAGCGATGGGCATGGATGTGAATCCGATCCGACACACATGCTCAAAGGCATCGTATTTAAACGGCACGTTGCCGATGTTGGTGGAGGTCAGAATAGAAGTAGAATTCCAGCCCACGGTATACCCGTCCGCTTTTGATGCTTTCAGTGCTGTATACATAATCCCACCGCCGGCACCCGGTCGGTTGATGGGCACGATGGGTTGGCCAAGAGACGGCTTTGCTCCCGTTGCCAGGACTCGTCCCATAAGATCCGCCGAGCCACCGACTCCAAAAGGAATCAGGAAGCTTACCGGTTTGGTGGGATATTCCGCCTTACTTACTTCCGGCATAAAAGCTAAGCTGAAAACGACCATCAGTGTTACAAGCAGCACATAAGTCAAATTTCTTTTTTTCATGATTACCCTCCTGTTAAAGCAGTTGTTAATAGTAGATACCCGGGTCCAAAGGGCCCGGCATTGATTCAGCCCTATAAGGGATTAATATTTTGCACATCCAGCGTGTGATAAATTCTAAATCCGAATATCGAAATACAAAACAAATACAAATATCAAATGCTCAAATGATTCAAACATAGTGCTTGATCTGGTATCTCCAAGGTCTTGTTTTGATCATTCGGTATTGCCCTTCGACCTTGCTCAGGGCGGTGAGCCTGTCGAACCGTTTAGGATTTCGAATTTTGTGCTTCGGATTTAAGTAACTACCGCCATCGGCATAGCCAAATATCTCTGACCTGGCCCAAAGGACCAGGTTTTAAATGACGAAATAAATGAATTCCTAACACGGATGTACGACGACTTTCAAAGCATCGTCATGCCTGCCGACAAACGTCTCCAGTGCTTCATTAATGTTTTCCAGAGGAAACGTATGTGTAATGAGTGCTTCTCCATTAATCTTGCCCTCTTCCATCAAGGACAAGGCCCGATGACAACTCATGCGCCCCTCGCCTCTGACGGTGTAGAGATTGATGCCGTTTTTCACTGCCAGTCCGATGTCGGTCATCACCGGTTTTTCAAAGTGGGCCAGCACCGTAATGTCACCGCCTTTGCGGGTCATCTCCAGCGCCTGCTGGAGGCTGGCCTCCTGCCCGGAAGCTACCAGTACAAAATCGGCTCCCACACCTCCTGTCAGTGCTTTTACCTTTTCCACCGGATCCGTTTTTTTGACGTTTATAACATGGTCCGCACCAAGCTTCCCGCCCAACGCCAGCCGGTTGTCTCTGGTACCGGTTAATATCACTTGCCCGGCCCCAAGCGCTTTACTGCACTGGATAGCCATCAGTCCGATGGACCCGGGTCCGAGCACGGCGACTGTGTCTCCGGGGATATAGCCTCCGGCTATGTCGATACCATATAGCGACGTTCCCGCAGTCGTAATCGTGGTGGCTTCGTCTATAGAAATCATGTCCGGTAGTTTGAGTAGTGTGTTGACGTGATTGACCGCATATTGGGCAAACCCGCCGTTGGTAGTAAATCCGTTGGCACGATGGCCCTTGGCTGAGTTTCCGTAATTCAGACAAACGGTGTATTTGCCCATAATACAATTTCTACAGCGCCCGCAACCTTTGTGTACCTCCACCGCGACCCGGTCCCCTACCTTATATTCATCCACAGTCTCCCCCAGAGAAACGATTGTACCGGCATATTCATGACCGATGATAAATTCTCCCATGGGCGGCTGCTTGGGCATCCCCTTTGTTATGATTTTAATATCCCCGGCACAAACGCCGCAGGCCTCTATTTTCACAAGCACTTCGCCGGGACCCGGTGTGGGAACCGGCCGATCAGTCATCCTGACATCATTGAAGTCAAAAAGAACTGCCGCTCTCATGGTCTCAGGTATATTCATGCGTCTTTCCCTTTCACCTTTTCTCGTCAGAAGGAAGTATTGGTTTTGATTTTTCAGCTAAAAAAGATTAGCCATCTTGACGGCATCCCGAACCGAAGCCTTCCCTTCTTCCGTTATGGGAAGCAGGGGCAGACGTGGATCCCCGCCATGATATCCACCCAATTCCATGGCATATTTAACACCGGCAACACCAAAGCTTCCTGAAACAGCCCGGTTGAGACGAAAGAGCCGGTAGTGTAAGTCCCGGGCCCCTTGCATGTCACCGGATTGATATTTTTCGAATAACCGGCAGCATGGTTCCGGAAAAGCATTTGCCAGAGAAACCACACCTCCGGTAGCCCCCAGAGCCATGGATTCAAACAGGGTGCTCACGGTGCCGGAAAGCACATCAAAGTCGTCATCGGCGGCTTCCAGGTAGCCGCTCATATTACCCTTGGATGTATCTTTCATTCCGGCAATATTGGGATGCTGGGAAATTTTCCCAATCACACCCACAGAAACGGTCATGCCGGTAAAACCAGGAGCATTGTAGACCACTACTGGAATCGGGAGTGCGTCGGCAACCTCTGTAAAGTATCGAACCATGGCTTCATCGGTCAGTCGTTTTTTAAAATAGGACGGTGTCACAATGGTGACGAAATCCGCCCCCAACCCCGCTACTTTTTTACTAAATTCTATGGTCTGCCGGGTCGATTCAAATCCTGCTCCAGCTAGGACTACCTGGTTTTCGGCCTTTTCACTGACCACCGTTTCAAGTAATTCCAGTTTTTCATTTTCGGTGAGGCTCTTGTTTTCACCATTACTTCCCAGTGCAAAATAGCCTGCAAGGGCCACAGTTCGATATTGGTGCATGTTCTCCCGCACCCTCTCGATGGACACCTCCTGATTGACAAACGGTGTACAAATCGGTGCCAGAATTCCCGATAATTTTTTAGCCATTATTATTTCCTCCGTAGAAAATTGTTAGAAGTTATTACTCCGGCGGATAAATACCCGCAGGTTGTCATTCCCGCGAAGGCGGGAATCCAGAAGAACACTGGATGCCGGATCAAGTCCGGCATGACGGAGTTGGCTATTTAATCGCCAGGTTAATACCTCATAAATGTCTTCTATGTTCACTTTTGTCCACAGATCTATTTATCAGCTACCGGTACCAGATGCTTCCATCTATCTGTAGCCAATACTTGCGGATTGGCCACATTCGGCGGTACCCTGCCGCTGAATACTGCCAGAGTACAGTTGACTGCCTCCACCGCCATCCGGATAACACATTCTTTTGTCAAGGCCGCCGAGTGGGGTGTCAAAATAATGTTGTCCAGACCCAGCAAAGGATTGTCACGGGCAACCGGCTCCTGTTCAAAAACATCCAGTCCTGCGCCGCCTATTTTTCGGTTTCGCAGCGCATGGAACAGGGCAGACTGGTCAATTATCGGACCCCGCGCCGTATTGATGATAATTGAGGACGGCTTCATAAGGGCCAGCGCCTGTTCCCCCACGGCATGATGGGTCGTTTCGGTCAGGGGAACATGAATCGATAGAACATCTGACCTGCCAAACAGTTCTTCACGCTCTACAAATTCAACCTGACCCTTGCAGACCGCCCTGGCCGGTTCGGGCACATACGGATCATGGCTGATCACCTGCATATTAAAAAGCTCGCGACAACTACGCCCGAGTTCTGAGCCGATGCGGCCAAATCCCAGAAGACCGAGAGTTTTTCCCCTTAAATCCCGTGGTAGACTTTTATAACGGATTTTAAATTCTTCGTCTCGAACCGCCCTGTCCATGGTCGGGATCTGTTTGACCAGAGCCAGCATCAAAGCCAGCGCATGCTCGACGACACTGCTTGTGTTTACTCCCAGATTTGAGGTAACGATAATATTTTTTTTCGTTGCGGCTTCCACCTCAACGTTGTCAAGCCCACCGCCGGTACGGGAAATTACCTGCAGATCGTGGGCCCGGTCCATCAGTTCCCCGGTAATTTTAATACCGGTTCGCAGTATCAAACCCTGCACGTCGCTTAACAGTGGACGCACCGTTTCAGGGCTCGGATCTTCAGCCAGTACCATACCAACACCGGCCTGTTCCAGAGCCTCCACAGCCTCAGCTTCAATGGGCTGAGGCAACAAAACACATTTTGAAGATTCCAACTTCAACTCCTTTATAAAAAAATTCTAAATACGAATATCTAAATACAAAATGGTTCGACAGGCTCACCACCCTGAGCAAGGTCGAAGGGCAAATCCAAATATCGAATGCTCAAATGTCCAAAATATAACCCCCGGGATCACCGCAGGTACCTGCCGCCGGAAACATCGATGGTGATTCCGGTTACATAGCTCGATTCATCACTAGCCAGGAACACAACCACAGAGGCAACCTCTTCTGGGGTGGACATCCGCCCCAACGGTATGGCCGACAGCACTTTTTTCTTTTCCTCTTCGCTCTTGCTTTCCCACAGGGATTCAACCCGATCCCCGGTCAGCGTTATGGTAGGGGCGACAGCATTGACACGTATGCCGCACTTTCCCCAGTCGTAGGCCAGCTGGCGGGTCAACCCTTCGACCCCGGCTTTGGCCGCCGTGTACTGGACACCCGCCAGGGACGCCCGCCAGTGTGCAGCAAGGGCGGAAATATTGACGATGGAACCCCTGCCCTGCTTTTCCATGGCAGGAATCATAGCCTGACAAAATAAAAAAGCACCTTTCAAGTTGACATCAACCACAAGGTTCCAGTCTTTCTCTTCGATTTCCGCCAGAATATGAGGGGTAAAAAGAGCCCCCCCTGCATTGTTCACCAGAATATCGATTCCTCCCCAGGCGGATGTCACTTCCCGGGTCAGATTTTGGACCTGCTCTTTGCTGGTCACATCGACCTTGCGCCCCATGACACGAGTGCTGTCCGGGTCCAGCGATATGGCAGCATGGATAACCGCTTCGGCATCGATGTCGACAACAACCACTCTGGCACCTTCATCATACAGCGCTTTTGCGATGGCATATCCCATCCCCCGCGCAGCCCCGGTAACAATTGAAACCCTGTTCTCCAGACGATTACCCATTTTCTACCCCTTAACATTAATCTAAGTTGCGTTCATCACAGAAAGAAATTCTTCTACAACCGGATCAATAAATTCCGGATCATTGATATGAGCGTCCAGTTCAACCAGCGGTATTTCAGGATTGAGATCTGCCTTTAGAGCGTCCACGAACACCTGATTCCCTTCAGGGTCCCAGTGCGGCAGGCTGTGTCGATCAGGA
The DNA here is from genome assembly GCA_003647375.1 of Deltaproteobacteria bacterium. The sequence goes on along the minus strand of QMMS01000102.1, from coordinate 1,841 downwards.
AATGAGTATCCCTGCAAAGGGATGAACACACGGGTGATCCCTCTGGCACGATTCAATTTTTCTGCAACCAGCTTGCCGACACCGCTCAGTTCTTCATGATTGAGGCGCACCAAAGTAAGATAGGAATTATGAACAATCAATTTTCGGGCCCGCATTTCCGGTGACAGTGATTCCAAAGGGCCGAGTACCATGTAATTGATGCTTCCCGGAGCAATGAACTGGGGAATACCCGTGTCTCCCGCGGCTTCCAGGCGATCTCCCCGAATAGCACCATGCAGACCCCCTACATATCGATCCCCTATTTCATGCAGATTCAAATCCAGAACACCTTTAAAATCAGCGCCACGGATCATGTCCTCCATGGCAATGCCCCCTGTTCCGTTTTGATGATAAGCCACCACTTCAAAACCGCTGTCTTCCAATATTGTCTTGGCACGCAAGGCGCCCGGTGTGGTCGTTCCAAGCATGGACAATGCCACGGGAATGCCCTGCGGTCCCGGGTCCGCCGTCCCGGCGCTCTGAACCATTCCACAGATAGCACCGGCGGCATTTTTCAGAATGCGCCGGGTTAAAAAATTCAACCCCTGCATATCCGCCACAGAGTGCATCATGGTGATGTCTTTGGTCCCCACAAAAGGACCAAATGTCGCCCGGCCGGAGGCCACGGTAGAAACCATTAATTTGGGAACACCGGTGGGCAAACAACGCATGGCGGCACATCCGATATCGGTCCCCTGACCACCGCCGATGGATATGACGCCGTGAAACCGCCCCTGCTCATAGAGTTCTGCCGTGAGAATCTCCGCCCCCCGGATCATGTTGAAAAGACAGGCGCTCTTGTCACCCGCAGCCAGAAGATCCTTGAGTGAATTGCCGCCGTGACGGGCTACCTGGTCCTGATCTACATCCACAGAGATGCCGGAGGGAGACAGGATTCCTGCATCCATGGTGAGAACCTCCACCCCCCGGGCCTGCAGGCACTTGATTAAAAACACGGCCTCCTGTTCTTTGGTATCAAAGGTTGCAATTAACAGAACCGTTCTATTCATAATCAAGACAAATTCCTTTTAGCTCTGTTCTTTTGCTTCAAAATGGCATACATTTCGCTCTCAATATCTTCGATATGATCGAACATAAGCTTTCCGGCCAGTTCGGGCTGTCCTTTTTGAATGGCTTTAAATATCTTAGTATGGAACATGAGAGACCGATGATGGATGCTGTCACTCTTACGGAGGACATACTCCTGGGTTTTTTTCAGTATATCCTGGATTCCACGGGTAATTTCAATTAAAATCTGGTTCCGGCTGGCCTGAGCAATGTGCAGGTGAAAATGGTAATCGTGCTCCAGAAAAGCATCCAAATTCTCTATCGATTCCTTCATGGCGCCAACATCCTGCAATATCAAATCCAGATCACCGGCATCATGCCGGGTTGCCGCCATAGCCGCGATATCCGGCTCAATGATTTTACGAACTTCTATCATTTCCAGAAGGTTTCGATTAGCCCTGAACCTCTCAATGATGTCCCGGGGGTTTATACCGCCGCCGAGGTGCTCTGAAACAACTGCCACCTTACCTTTTCTTTCAATGAACCCGAGATGGATCAACACCTTTAGGGCTTCCCTGATGGTGCTGCGACCCACATTCATTTGAGTTGCCAGATTTGTTTCCGATCCTAAACCATCTCCTGGTTTCAAGGTTCCATCCAGGATAAGATTTTTGAATTGTTCAATAATTTCATCAGAAACAAGCACTCTCCGCATGGGTTTAAGAGGCAATCTGTTGTCAGCCAAAATCTTTACCCTCCATGTTTGTGTTTGTTTGCCTTTCCCAATATGATTG
>QMMS01000101.1 GCA_003647375.1 Deltaproteobacteria bacterium | reverse complement strand
GACGGAGATGACTATAAAACCGGTTAACGATGAACCAATATGATTTTGAACCCCGTGTTGCTGGTTGTACGGAAAGATTTAACCCCATAGTCGCATAAACAACATGGCAAATACTATATAACGATTTGTTATTATACTAAATATGGTTGCGATAGCGCTGTTTTTTGGAAATCTCCCCTGGTGAATTCCAAGGATAATATCGATTTTGCCATGTTGTTTACCCTTCGGGAAAACCTGAGGACTTCAGATTCTGCGTTGCTAAGGGTTCGAAGTAAAAGACTACGACTTGACTTCGGCTGAGCTCAGTCGATGCCCACCCTTAGACGCCTTGACTCTGAAGCCCTCAGGCTTTTGCAACGCTGGGGGGGATGCCGGAACAACGGATCGGAGATCCCTATCTTATTGACATATCCCGATCTTTTTATATATCATATCGCTTTGGTTACATACTGAAAATAAATCTGTTCACCAACAACAAGAGGAGGAGTTATGAAAAAAGTATGGATTCTTTTGATCGTTTTATCGCTGGTAATGGTCGCTAGTGCTGTCCAGGCCAAGGACTGGAAAGTCGTACGAATCGGTGTGGAGGGTGCCTACCCCCCATTCAGTTATACGACACCGGATGGCAAACTAGAAGGGTTTGACATCGATATCGCCAGGGCCCTTGTAGCCGCCATGGGCGCCGAAGTCAAACTGGTAGCCCAGGACTGGGATGGTATTATTCCGGCCCTTCTGGCAAGAAAGTACGATGCCATTATTGCCTCCATGTCCATCACAGAAGAACGCAAGAAAAAGGTCGCGTTCTCCAACAAATACTACAACACACCTGGCAAGTTTGTGTGCAAGAAAGGCGCCATGAAGGATTTTACCCGCGCAGAGGTTGCCCAGGCCACCAAAGGCAAGAGTATTGCAGTTCAGCGCGCCACCATCCACGACCGCTTTGTCACGGAGCAGGGTGGCGAAGGTGTTAAAGTCAAACGCTACGGCACCCAGGACGACGCCTATCTAGATCTGGTGGCTGGACGTGTGGACATGCTGCTGGCAGACAGTGTCGCCATTGACGACGGCTTTTTAAAGAAACCGGAAGGACAGGCTTTCCAGTTTATCGGGCCGGATCTATCCGAGGTAAAATATTTCGGTGAGGGTGCCGGAATCGCCATCCGCAAACAAGACACGGACCTGGTGGAACTGTTCAACCAGGCCATCGTAAAAATCCGCCAGGATGGCACCTACAAAAAGATCCAGGACAAGTATTTCGAATTCAACGTTTACGGCGAATAACATCGCGGAGCGATTTTATTTGACGCGACGTTGTCGCTATTTCAACCGAACGGGGGAGAACTTCTCCCCCGTTTAGCTTGAGTCTGTAACGCAGCCATAAGCGGATAGCCCGTTGCTTTCCCAACCCGCAGAAACCGGAAAAGAAAAAGATCTATTATCACGAAAGTACGAAAAAGACCGTGAAAGCTTTCGTGTTTTTCAGATTTCGTGTTTTCGTGATTGTTTTTATTTTTTTGCCACTTATAGCTTAATAACAACATCCAAGCGTTACCTATGAGCTGTGAGCTACTTAAAGTTTACAGCTAAATAAGGATTCAACACATTGACAACCAAAACAGTTGAGAAAAAGACCTTACCGGTTTCCAGTATGGGAAATGAGCGCACGCTGACGATTATCCGTTACGGCAGTGGATCTGCCGGGAAGAAAGCCTATGTCCAGGCAGGGCTCCATGCAGATGAAGCGCCCGGGTATCTTGTCATGCACCATCTGATCGATCTGCTCGATTCAGCGGATGCTGCCGGAACCATCGAAGGCGAAATTCTGCTGATTCCCGTGGCTAATCCCATCGGCGCGGGCCAGTGGCGGGATGAAGTCCTGAGAGGTCGCTTCGATTATTTCGACAACACGAATTTCAATCGAAAGCACCTGGACATTACCGAGAAGGTTGCCGAAAATATCCAGGATACCCTGACCGATTCCCCGGATCAAAACAAAGCCCTCGTCCGTCAGGCCATGGCCGACGTTCTCCACGGCTTGTCACCCGGTGATGAATCCGCCCGGCTTAAACACCTGCTCCTGTCCCTTTCCTTTGATGCGGATATCGTTCTCGATCTTCATTGTGACTACCAGGCCGTTACCCATGTCTACATGGGCGGCCCCCTTTGGCCGGAGGCCTCGGACCTGTCCGCCCAGATCGGATCGGCGGCGACGTTGCTGGCCAAAGTCTCAGGCGACAACCCCTATGACGAAGCCTGCAGCAGGATCTGGTGGGAACTGGCTGAAAAGTTTCCTGCGTACCCCATACCTTTTGCCTGTCTGGCCGCCACCATCGAACTGAGGGGGATTTCAGACGTCTCCCACGAATTGGCATCCCGGGATGCCGAAAATATCTTCCTTTTTTTACAAAGAAGGGGCTTGATTTCCGGAAAGGTCGCAGAACTGCCACCCTTGATAAATGATGCAACACCCCTGCGGGGAGTAGCACATATCAAAGCATCCGCACCGGGTGTGGTGGTCTATTTCAAGACGCCCGGCAACGCTGTCCACAAAGGAGATCTCATTGCCGAAATCGTGAATCCGCTTGAAAGCGATCAGAACAGCCGCGTCAGCCGTGCCAAAAGCACTATCGACGGCATTCTTATTTCTGTAAATGTCGACCGCTTTGCCCGGCCGGGCCGTATGCTGGCCAAGGTTGCGGGAAAGGAGCCCCTGACGGGCAAGGGGGAGAATCTACTCACGCTGTAAAAGGAAATGTAATTTGCTTCGCGTAATTAGTTGCTATTTACTTCGTGTAATTAATCGTAGCAGCCAGCTATCAGCAACAATAAATTACGCTCGTAGCGCAAATGACAGCCGAAGGCGAAATATCGCGCGCAGCGCAAATGTCGTTCGATAGAACAAATGATGCCCGAAGGGCAAATATCTATCAATGACATCCGAAGGATTAATTACGCGCGTAGCGCAAATGACAGCCGAAGGCGAATTTATTAAGTGAAGATTTTGCGGGCTAAGTCTATATCCTCCGGGCAGAACACGAAAAGGCATTTTGCGTCCGGCGAAGACACGGATCCATAAACATAATTGATGTTGACGCCTTCTTCGCCGAATTTTCTCGTGATGCCGGCAAGCTCGCCCGGCCGGTTCTCCAGTTCCAGGGCAATCACCGGCACGATATCGTAAACATACGCGTTTTCAGTCAGCAGATCCATGGCTTTGTCTGTTTTGTCGACCAGGAGACGCAGCAGCGCGTACTGGGCCGAATCCTTGCGCATGGAGTTGTAGCTGGCTGCAGAAGCAATCCGCTTCAGGGATTTACCCCTGGCCTTGAAAAGCGACTGAACATAGCTCGACGCATCCTGAATCGTCATGGCATCGATATTGATGCCTTCTTCCCCAAAAGCAGTTGCCAGTTTTCCCAGTTCACCGGGTTCGTTTTTCATGAAAAGCGATATTTCTGTTCGTACCATGGAATGTTCCTCCAAAAACGATTTGCAATAAGCCGTTAGCCTTTATTAACCTGGCGACTAAATAGCTAACTCCGTCATGCCGGACTTGATAAGCCTGCCCCGGCAAGTAGATAGCCGGGGCATCCAGTGTTCTTCTGGATTCCCGCCTTCGCGGGAATGACAACCCGCGAGTATTTACCCGCCGGAGTAATAGCCTACGACGGCTTAACACCTAAAACCATAATATAAAATTAACCGTATAGTTCCTTAACCTTCTGCCGATCGATTTCACCCGCCGCCGTCAGAGGCATCTCGGCAACAAATTCGACATACTGCGGCTTTTTGAACCGGGCGATCCGTTCTCCCACAAACTGGATCAAGGCCTCGGGCGTAAGGTTCTGGCCGGATTTGAGCTGGCAAACCGCCTTGATGGCTTCTTTCCATTTAGCATCCGGGATACCGATCACGGTTGTTTTTTCCACAGCCGGATGCTCCAGAATCACCTTCTCGACTTCGGCGGGGTAGACGTTTTCTCCACCGGGTTTGATCAGTTCCTTCTCTGGTTTACGCCCGGAATACCAGAGATAGCCATCCGCGTCAAGACGACCCAGATCACCAGTGTGGTGCCAGCCGTTGCGAAAGGTCGCTGCCGTATCTTCCGGCAGGTTCCAGTACCCCTGAAACACCATGGGTCCTTTAACGGCAATTTCACCGACGTCTCCCTGGGGGACGGGTGCGTCATTATCGTCCAGAAGTTGTACCATGGCAAGGGATACCGGTCGCCCTGCAGAGCCTGGTCTGTCGCTGTAGGGGCCCATGGTGACAACACACGACGTCTCTGTCTGGCCGAACAGACTGTAAAACGTACCGCCGATTTGCTTCTGATAAGCTTCGATGGTTTCAGGTGTATCAAGGCCCACGACCGCTCTCAGGGAACCGATCTCCTTGCCGGTCTTTTCCCCGGCATCCAGAATAGCGGACAGGATAGGTGAAAAATCAAACAGGATGGAAACCTTGAATCTTTCGATCAGGTCAACGGCCTTTTCAGCATCGAATTTGCGCATATTGATATTTTGCGCGCCGGCCTGGAAACTGTTGGTGGCCATGAACAGGCCACCAACATGAAAGAGCGGTAACAGGTTGAGATGGACATCCTCTGAACTTAGATTGAAACCGTAATTCAGCACCAGGTTTGCACACAACAGGTTGCCGTGACTCAAAAGAGCACCGCGCGGTCTCCCGGCGACAGCGGCCGTATGGATGATGACGAATCCGTCGTCTGCGGAGACATCGGCCGGCTCGAACAGGCCTTGATTGTCCAGCAGTGTTTCGATCCCACAGAACTCACCGCTATTGATTTCAAGATTATAAATTTGATTTACAGAACCGAGCTTGTCTTTGCCATTCACGATCAGTTCCGCGTGTTCTCTACCAACAAAAAGGACCACGGGTTCACAATCATTCAGGTTGAAGATGACTTCATCGGCCGACAAACGCCAGTTTACGGGCAGCACGATGGCCCCCAATGCTGAAGCTGCGCCGTACAGAAGAAAATACTCCAGGCTGTTCTTTCCGATCACACCGATCCGGTCGCTCTTTTTTATCCCGGCTTGCTGCAGGCCGCTGGCAAACCGGTCCACGGCCTCCTTGAACTGTCCGAAGGTCAGCGACCTTCCGTCATCCGCCTCCAGCCAGGCCGGCCGGTTGTTGAACGAACGAGCATTGCGGTCGATCAGGTCATAAAATGTAAAATCGTACAGTCCCATAGTCAAAAATCTCCTTCATTGTCGTCAGGCGTGAATAGGTAGCTGGTTTATGGAGGCTGTTCTGTGGAGTGTGTTCAATTCTGGTGAAATAGCGGCGCAGCCGCATCAGATAACATCGCGCAGCAAGGTTATTATTTGACCGAAATGACGGGGCAAGACGCCTTCAGGATAATGTATTGCGCTGTCGACCCCAGGATGAGTTTGCTGGTGCGCGATTTTTTCCGGATGCCCACATAAATCTGGTCAATATCGTTTTCTTCGGCAAACATGACCAGGTCCTCCCCGGGGGAAAACCCTCGGGCGAGCTGATCCACTTCACCGTCGATCCCTTCCCGTTCGAAATCTTTCTTAATCTGATCCAGCTCCAGCTCAATTTTGGCAATTTTTTCAGGCTTTTCCCCTTTACCGCCTTCGCTCGATGAAATGACCAGGAGTTTGGCGTTGAAAATTTTGGCATGCTTTTTAGCGAGATCCAAGGCTATCTTTGACTCATCCGTACCATTATAAGCTGCTACTAATTTCATGGACTTCTCCTAATCCGGACAAACCGGAACTTCTAAATTGAAACAATTTTTACTGCCTGAAAATTCTGGCAGTAAAAATTTATTACATCCAGCGTTTGCGCCGCTTGTAGGACTTGACGTCCTTGAATGATTTCCGTCCACCGCCCTGGGTGACACCCATATAAAATTCCTTGACATCCGGATTGTTTTTCAATTCATCCGAAGGGCCCTCCAGGACAATCTTGCCGGTTTCCATGATATAGGCATAGGTCGAAATATCCAGCGCAATCTTGGCATTCTGTTCTACGATCAGCAGAGTGGTTTTCATCTCCCGGTTAATCAGCTTGATATTCTCGAATATTTCCTTAACCAGCAAAGGAGCCAAGCCAAGAGACGGTTCGTCCAGCATGAGCATTTTGGGTGATGACATCAATGCCCTGGCAATAGCGATCATCTGCTGCTCGCCACCCGAACAATAGCCCGCCAGGCGATTGGTGACCCTGGACAGTCGTGGGAAGTGGTCGTACATAAGCTCCTGGTCTTTGCGGATACTCTGAGAACCGTCCTTGCGGGTAATGGAACCCACGCGGATGTTCTCGTCCACCGTCAGGTGCTTGAACACACGGCGTCCTTCCGGCACCATGACAGCGCCCAGTTTGACGACGTGTGTACCCAGGATATTGGTGATTTCATTTCCTTCGAATTTGATATAGCCGTCCTTGATGAAGCCGTTTTCCGGCTTGAGCAGCCCGCTGATAGCCCTCAGCGTGGTCGTCTTCCCGGCCCCGTTGGTCCCCAGCAGCGAGACGATGCCGCCTTCAGTCACGCTCAGACTGACGCCGCGCAGGACCTGGACGATGTCGTTGTAGACGACTTCGATGTTGTTGACCTCTAACAGCTTACCGTTTGTTTTTTGGTTTTCCATAACTATTCTTTTTAAGGAAGGAGGATCGTCATCGACCACCCTCCTCCCTTAGTTAAAGCAGCAACGCTGCGCCCTATAACAGCGCAAAGCAATGTTATTATTATTTGATCTTCTTGACATATTCCGAGACAAACGGCAGACCGACTCCATAGAACACACCGCCCTTGGCCACATAAAGCTGTAGGGTGTCCACACCCTCCCGGTCTGTTTTCGAAAAGGTGACCGGACCGACCGTCGTCAATGGATAATAGGCATTGTAACCGTTCATTGCCAACATCTCTTCGTACAGATTCGCACGGGTAATTTTTTTGCCCTTGGTTTTAGCCCGACGCATGGCTTCTACGGCAACCTGAACTACCATGATACCATTGGTGTAGTTCGGGGAGTTGGCCAGCTTATCATCCCGTCCATACCTTTTGGCCAGAGCGAACTGTGCTTCTGTTCCTGGGCCCTTGGCAGTCATCAGCTTGTAGGAGGTGGTCCAGTAATAGTTTTCAGCAGCCGAACCAGCCAGTCCGACCAGGTCCGGCCCGCCGGCATAGTGACATCCCAGGAAGGTAATTTTACCGGCCTCACCGTATGTCGAGGCGATCATACCCAGGCTCTGGGCTCCTTTGAGCATGGTGGCCACCGGTGGCTGAACCGTCTGGCTGATCACGTACTGCACGCCCTTGCTTTTCAAACGTTTGAGCATGGCCGTGTTGTCCAGGTCCTTGCCATGCTCCACCACTTCCACGAGTTCAATGCCCAGACCGACGTCTATCGCTTTTTTGACATCGCCCAGGGGTCCACGCCCGAATGCCGACGGATGCAGGAACAAGGCCACTTTAGGCTTTCCGGATCCTTTGTGATTGGCAGCCACATACTCGGCCAAACCAACTGCCTGGCTGGAATAGGAAGCAATGGGCAAAAAGATGTAGTTGGAATCGATCAGGTTTCCGGCATGAAACGAAGCCGGAAGGACCGGAATCTTCTCCTCTTCAAAATCCTGTTTCAAGGCCATGGTGCTTCCTGTGGAGTAGTTTAGATAAAACACGATCTCCTCATCCAGAAAATCCTCGAGGTTTCGCTTGGTGTTTTCGGTTTTATACGCATCGTCCCGGATAAAGCAGACCAGCTTGTCATCGCCCAGCAGCTTCTCGTCATTGACATAGCGAACATAGTCCTCAGCACCCTTTGAATAGGGGTTTCCCGCGTCTGATGTCGGTCCGGTAATAGCAAGGGACAGACCCATTTTATAGGTTTCTCCCGCCAGAGTCTGGGTAGAAAATCCTAAAACCAGCAAAAAAGACAGTGCAACCAGAATAATTGTTCCTTGTTTTTTCTTCATTTCTTCCTCCCGTTTTTTTTGTTATCCATTTACGAACGAATGAACGTCAAACAACTGATAAATTATGTTTCAGCACCCGGCCATCAATACCGGAACGGCCACAACTTGAAATAGGTACGGATGATCCGCCACCAGTTGGCGATTCCCCGGGGTTCGAACATTAAGAATAGCACGATAACCAGGCCGAAAGACAGCGGCCGCAAGGCCGTGGCCACATCCCCTATGGCCGTGAGGTAGTGACCCACGAATTCGGCCAGGTTTTCCACCTGCAGATCCAGCATCAGGATGGCCACCGGCCCCACGATAGACCCCACCAGGGTTCCCAAACCACCCACGATGGCCATGGCCAGGTAGGAAATAGAGTGATGCAGTGTAAAGGACTCGAATCCCACCCCCCGCCACAGGTAGGCGTGTAACGCCCCGGCTACACCCGCATAAAAGCCTGACAGGGCAAAGGCGTACACCTTGGTAAACCCGGGGTGTATACCCATGGCATCGGCTGCCCGGTCATTGTCCCGCACGGCCACCAAACTTCTACCCTGTTTGGTGCGCAACAGGTTGCGAACGGTAAATCCCAGGATCACCGCAAAGACCAGAATGACATAATACCAGAAAAAATAGTGCTGCTTGCGGACCACTTTGCCCGTGAACCAGAACACCCGACCGATGGCAATACTCTGCCCCTGGTCATAAAACCTCGAAAAGTTGATGGTCCACTGAAAAATCATCTGGAAGGAAAGAGTGGCAATCACCAGGTAAAGGTGTCTCAGCCGCAGGGACGGCAAACCCACGATAGCGCCGAAAACCGCTCCAACACAACCGGCAATTATTATCATCAGCGGCCAGTAATGGGTCAACAGCATGTGGTCGCCCCCCAGAATCCGGGCGAAGGTCGCCACGCTGTAGGCGCCCACTCCCACAAAGGCAGCGTGGCCGATGGAAATCAGGCCGGCAAAACCGGTGAGCAGGTTCAAACCGTAAACCGCAATAATCGCAATGAGAATGCTGTCGATGACCAGCATGTATTTATTGCTGACCTGGAACACCAGCGGCCAGGCAAACAGCAATGCCAGGAAACAGACGAATATCAAGCGGTCGACGTGCGTCAAAAATATTCTCTGCTCCGCTTTGTAGGAAGTAAAGAAGTTACCCGTGGCTAACCATCGATTTTCAGACATAGATTAAACTCGCTCTATTTCGTGTATACCAAAAAGTCCATGGGGTTTGATCAGCAGGATGATCAAAAGAATAATGTAAGGCAGCACGTCTGCTGTCCCGTTCAGTCCCCAGTTGCCATCCAGGTAACCGGCGGCAAACTGCTGGATCAGCCCCATGATAATGCCGGCGACCACGGCGCCAAAAATGGAATCCAGTCCACCCACAATCACAACGGGAAACACAATGATGCCGAAAGAGTGCAGGACATCGAAATTCAGTCCCGTGATATTACCGATAATGCCCCCGGCAGCCGCTGCGCTCAATCCGGCAGCAGCCCAGGCCAGGCCGAACACCTTGGGTACGGATATGCCAATGGACATGGAGGCGAATTGGTCATCCGACACCGCCCGCATGGAGATACCCACCGTCGAGGCTTTGAAAAACCAGGTAAAGGCACCGATCATTATAAACGTGATGACCACACCCACGAATTGGGTCCAGGAAATGGAGACGCCCCAGAAACTGATCGGTACCTTGGGAAGAACTTCCGGGAATGAAAAATTTTCCGCGCCAAAGGGTGTCATGTAGATAATGCCGTCAATGATGGACATCAGACCGATGGTCACCATAATGACCGATATAATGGGTTCACCGATCAGTCGGCGTAAAAAAATCCGCTCTACACTCATGGCCAGAAAAAAGGTGATAACCATGCTCATTAAAAACGAAGCCGCGATATGGATACCCACCCACACGGTGAGGGCGTAAGTAATAAAGGCTCCGGCAGCGATGATCTGCCCATGGGCGAGGTTCAGTACACGGCTTGACTTATAGATCAACACAAAACCGAGTGCCGACAGCGCATAAATGGATCCCACCACCACACCACTTATCACCAGTTGGAAAAAATAACTCATGCAATCCCTTCCATCGTATAAAATAACATTTCAGCCTCCACTGTGGTGGTTTGGCCATCCTGATATTGGAAAAAGGCCTCGACCTTCTTTTGACTGACACTTTCATCGTAAAGGGCTTCGTACAGGTCTTTGTATTTTTCCATGACAAATTTGCGCCGAATTTTACCTGTCTTGGTCAGTTCGCCGTCGTCCATATCCAGCAGCTTGTACAACACGGCGAAGCGTTTGATTCTAAAATGATCCTTCTCCGCTCTTTCATTGATGTCGGCCACCGCCTCTTTGAGCAGCTCCGCAACCTCCGGATTATTGGAAAGATCCATGTAAGTGGTAAAGGATATTCCCCGGTCCTCGGCCCATTTTCCCACCACAATGGGGTCGATGTTGATCAGGGTGGACACAAAATCTCGTTTGTCACCAAAAATGACAGCCTCCTTGATGTAGGGGCTGAATTTGAGCTTGTTCTCCAGGAACATGGGGCTGAACATTTCGTTATTACTGTTGTGCATGACATCGGATACCCGGTCGATGACTACCAGATGCTCATTTTCATCTATATAACCGGCATCACCCGAGTGAAGCCAGTCGCCTTCCAGAAGCTCTTCGGTCTTTTCCGGCATCTTGTAATACCCGGCACAAACCGAAGGCGAACGAGAAAGGATTTCGCCCTCGTCGGATATCCGACATTCGGTTTCCGGCAAGGGTTTCCCGACCGTATCCGAGCGGACATCTCCGTCACGGTGCATGTAAGCAATACCCACAATTTCGGTCTGGCCGTATATCTGTTTCAAGTTGACGCCGATGGCCTGGTAGAAGGTGAACAGCTCGGGCCCGAGTGCGGCTCCACCGGTGTAGGCCCGCCGCAGCCTTCGCAGACCAATCTGGTTGATCAACGGGTCCAGAACCAGGATCTTTCCCAGCCGGTTCATGAAACGCAGGAATAAAGGCATCTTTTCGCCACTCATGCTGTAGCGGGCGGCCTTTTCCCCGATCTTGATGAATTTCTCGTAAACCAGGCGGTTGAGCCAGTAGGATTCATCGATCTTCAACCATATCTGCGAGCGTATGGTTTCATATATCCTTGGCGCACCGAACATGAAATGGGGTCCGATCTCCTTGAGATCCTCCATACTGGTTTCCACCGACTCTGGAAAGTTGATGGTGATGCCGGTGGCCATGGCCACACCGAAAGAGTTCATCTGCTCACCGATCCAGGCAAACGGCAAAAAGGACAGATACTCGTCCGTATCTTCCAAGAAATCAACCTTGGTAATTTGAATCCCCATATTAATGTAGTTTTTATGGGTCATCATGGATCCCTTGGGCAGCCCGGTGGTGCCGGATGTCAAACATAGGTGACAAACATCCTCAGGATTTCCTTGATCGATCAGGGCATCAAATTTGTCCGGATTTTCAGCATCGGCCGCTGCCCCAATTTCATAAAGGTCTTCTATGAAAAGATACCAGTCGTCGGACCGGTAGCTGCGCATGCCGCGCGGATCCTCGTAGATTACTTTGCGCACCTGGGGTATGCGGTCACGAACTTCAACCAGTTTGTCCACCTGCTCCTGGTCGTTGCAGAAAACAACCGTGGCTTCCATGTAATTGATCAGATCGGCAATTTCATCCGGCAGGGTTGTTTGGTAAATCCCTGCCGAGACCGCTCCCATCGACTGTGCGCCTATGGCCATAAACAGCATCTCCGGGATGTTGTCCCCGATCAATGCCAGTTTATCGCCCTTTTTGGCACCTACTTTTCCGAGCCCCAGGGCTATTTTGCGTACGTATTCGTAGTATTCCCCCCAGGTATAGTTGTTCCAGTATCCAAAATCCTTTTCACGCAAAGCGACTTTTGTGCCGGTCTCTTTGACCCGCCAGCGAAGCAACTGCGGAATGGTATATTTGAGCAATTCGTTTTTGTCTTCCATCCGGACTATTCTTCTCCAATGTAGGCTTCGATAACCTTGGGAATTTTTACGATCTCTTCCGGCGAACCAGAGCCGATCAGCTCGCCGAAATCGAGCACATGGATCTGGTCGGAAATATCCATGACCACCCCCAGGTCATGTTCTACCAGGACAACCGTGGCATCACGTTCCTGCTGGATGTCGATGATAAAGCGCACCATGTCCTCTTTTTCTTCGATATTCATGCCTGCCATGGGTTCGTCGAGCAAGAGCAGCTCCGGCGCCAGGGTGAGCGCGCGGGCGACTTCAACCCGTTTTTGAATTCCGTAGCTAAGGTTACCCACCGCATGCTTACGATAGGACTCCAGTTCCATAAAATCGATAACCTCTTCAACATAACGCCGGTTTTTCGACTCCTCCCTGGAAACTTTTCCAAAAAAGAACATGGCCTGCAACGTATTGTAGTGCAGATTTTTATGCCTCGCCAACAACAGGTTGTCCAGAACGGTCATGCCACTGAACAATTCAAGGTTTTGAAATGCACGCGCGATGCCCATGCTGGATACCTGGTGCGGACTGGCCTTGGAAAGCTTTCGATCTTTGTAATAAATTTCACCTGATGTGGGATGGTAAAACCCGGAGATGCAATTGAGCAGACTGGTTTTTCCGGCGCCGTTGGGCCCGATGATGGAAGTGATTAGACCTGGTTCGATGTCCATACTCACATTGGAAAGCGCTGCCAATCCACCAAAGGTAAGTGTAATATCCTCAATTTTTAAGTTGGCCATAGTTCGATGTTGCTCGACAGATAAAAGGGTAACATTCAAATAAAAAAAGATCCGAAAATCAGGCGTAACAATTGTGATCTGCTTCAGACCCTTTTCTGTGACCTTAAATGTATTGTCATATTTAAAATATGAACTAAATTCATTTCCAGTTCCAAAGCTATATGCGATGCGGTTTTTCAGGTCAAGCAAATAAACCGTTATTCTGAATTATTTTCAGCTATTGTTTCTTCGTCAGACACCCATTAACATTTAAATTGTTTGTGAAAAATAATTCATCCCAACAAAAGCGGACGCAATTTCAACAAAAAATAAACCATATATGATGTGCTTTAAATGTCAAGTTGATAATATAGTGGGCAAATAGTGGGCAATAACCATTACTCAGTTCAGGTCTATGTATCGTATGAGAGCAAATGTGTTCTGAGGTTGATCTTGGTATTCTTGAGTCCCAGCTTGGTGCGGATGTTGTACCGGTGGAACAAAATCGTATTCTTGGAAAGAAACAGCAGTTCAGCGATCTCCTTGTTGGTCTTTCCCTCTTTGACCAG
>QMMS01000100.1 GCA_003647375.1 Deltaproteobacteria bacterium | reverse complement strand
GGATGGTTGAGATGTTGTGGCACCGTCGGGAAACCAGACAGCAAAAAGAGAAGACGAACTTCAGCCTATAGCCATGGAAGGCCCCAGTCTACTCGACAACGCCCAATGTTGAATGAAAACAAAAAACCAATACCGAATAATTCTGTTTCTTCATCTTTTCAAATTCAAAATTCGATGTTGGACGTTCGATGTTCGATGTTCATTTGTTCTCCAGCATTAAAACAATTTAGCGCTTTACGAAATTCTGATTTCTGAATTCTTTGGTTCATATACTTGGTGATAAAGCCTCTTATAGGGGCAACCCAGTGCCGGGCCCTTTGGACCCGGATATCTACTACCCCGTGTAGGGAGATGTATCTTGATATTTAGGAGATATTGTGGCATGAGGAACAACATGATGCAAAATAAATACGATCCAAAGTCTATAGAATCCAAATGGCAGGACATGTGGGAACGCAGCGGACTTTTTAAAGCTTATGCAGACCCGGAAAAAGAAAAATATTACCTGCTGGAGATGTTTCCCTACCCGTCCGGTAATATCCATATGGGCCATGTCCGAAACTATACCATAGGCGATGTGGTTGCCCGGTATAAGAGAATGCGCGGTTTCAATGTTCTGCATCCCATGGGTTGGGATGCTTTTGGGATGCCGGCTGAAAACGCTGCCATTGCCCATAACAGCCACCCGGCCACATGGACCTATCAGAATATCGACAACATGCGTACCCAGCTTAAGCGAATCGGCTTTTCTTATGACTGGGGAAGGGAACTGGCAACCTGCAAGCCTGACTACTACCGGTGGGAACAGTGGCTGTTTTTGAAAATGTACGAGAAGGGATTGGCCTACCGGAAAGAATCATTTGTCAACTGGTGTGAGCCCTGCCAGACAGTCCTGGCCAACGAACAGGTGGAGGCCGGTATGTGCTGGCGATGCGGAAAACCGGTTCGTCAGAAAAATCTTTCGCAATGGTTTTTCAAGATCACCGACTATGCGGAAGACCTGCTTGTTCACAGCGACAAACTGCCGGGTTGGCCCGACAAGGTCACGACCATGCAGAAAAACTGGATCGGTAAGAGCGTTGGCGCAGAAATCGAGTTTTTGATCGATGACCCTGCCGGAGGCCGGCCGCAGACCATTTCCGTCTTCACCACCCGTCAGGATACCGTTTTCGGGGCAACCTTCATGTGCCTGGCACCGGAGCATCCACTTGTCCTGACACTTTCCAGGGGGACATCAGAGGAGGCGAGTGTTCAAACGTTTGTGGAACGCATGTCCATGCAGGACCGGTCTGCCAAAACCGTCGAAAAGTTTGAAAAAGAGGGGGTCTTTATCGGTGCGCATTGTATTAACCCCTTGAGTGGCGCGAGATTACCGATATTTACGGCCAATTTTGCACTTATGGAGTACGGGACTGGAGCAGTTATGTGCGTCCCGGCGCATGATCAAAGAGATTTTGACTTTGCGCGAAAGTACGGACTCGATATCACCGTTGTTGTGGCGGCTGATGAACAGAATCTCAATGGCGCAACCATGGCAGAAGCTTATACCGGCCCAGGCAATATGGTTAATTCCGGGGATTTCAACGGGATGGACAACGCTCAGGCCCAGGAAGCTATCGCCAACTATCTAGAGGTCAACCAGATTGGGAAAAGAACCGTCAGCTACAGGCTTCGGGATTGGGGTATTTCCAGACAGCGATATTGGGGCGCCCCAATTCCCATGGTGCATTGCAAGATCTGCGGTATTGTGCCGGTAGCAGAGGCGGATCTTCCGATTGTCCTGCCTGAAGATGCGAACCTTCTGGAGGGTGGGCGGTCTCCTCTCCCGGGACTGGAACCATTTGCCCGTACGAAATGTCCTAAGTGCGGCGATCATGAAGCGCGTCGTGAAACAGATACCATGGACACTTTCGTCGAATCTTCCTGGTATTTCGAACGATACTGCAGTCCCCACTATCATGAGGGCATGTTTGACAAAGAGGCCGTTGATTATTGGATGCCGGTGGATCAGTATATCGGGGGGGTGGAGCATGCTATTTTGCACTTGCTTTATTCGCGGTTCTATACACGTGTCTTGAAGGATATGGGGCTTGTTACATACAAAGAACCCTTTACCTGTTTGTTGACACAAGGCATGGTTTGTAAAGAGACGGCAGTGTGCCCGGAGCATGGATTTTTGTTGCCTGAAGAGGTTGAGCATGTGGACAACGGGGCGGTCGTTTGCACCCGGTGTGAAAAAGCGGTCACTATTGGACGGGTCGAGAAAATGTCCAAATCAAAAAAAAATGTCATCGATCCGAATATTCTGTTGAACAAATACGGTGCGGACACAACCCGGCTTTTCTGCCTTTTTGCCGCTCCTCCGGAACGCGACCTGGAGTGGAGCGAGCAAGGAGTGGAAGGTGGTTTCAGGTTTCTGAACCGGGTATGGCGATTTGCCGCGAAGCACATGACCACCGTCAAGGATACTGCACCTTACGCGGGGAGCCTGGATCATCTTTCTGGTGATATCAAGGATCTCTACAGGAAGACCCACGAAACCATTCAGCGTGTCACCAGGGATATTGAAAACCGTTTTCATTTTAACACGGCCATCAGTGCGGTCATGGAACTGGTGAATGTTCTTTACGGTACCGATGAGGCGTCATCCGCACCAGAATGGCCGGGTGTGGCACGGTTTGCCATCGAAACAGCGGTGGTTCTGTTGGCGCCTATCGTTCCACATTTTTCCGAAGAGGTCTGGGCTGAAATGGGACATGCCGAGAGTGTCCTGCTGACACCCTGGCCGGAATACCGTGAAGATGCGCTGGTGAAGGATGACCTGCTAATTGTGGTTCAGGTAAACGGAAAAGTCAGGAGCCGCTTCAATGTTGCCAGCGATGCATCGGATGAAACCATCAAGCAGAAAGCCCTGTCGGATGAACGTGCATTGAAATTTGTGGAAGACAAGCTCATCAAGAAGGTGATTGTCGTCAAGAAAAAGCTCGTCAATATTGTTGTATAAATTTGATTTTTTCCCGCTGCTGTGCAGCGGGAAAAAATCAAATGATGGATTGAGATGGTACTATTACTCTGGCAATTAAATACCTTAAAGCTGTCATTCCCGCGCAGGCGGGAATCCAGGAAGGCGCTGGATGCCGGATCAAGTCCGGCATGACGCGTTGAGCTATTTAGTTGCCAGGTTAATAACTCATGTCACTCACAATGGAGGTCTGGGGATGTTCGGTTTAAAGCCGGGCAAAAGTTTTCGTGAATCTATCGGGTTCGTTGTCCGGATGACCATCATCGTCGCTTGTATTGTGCCGTTCACTTCCTGTGGCTACCGGTTTAGTGGCGGTGAGAGGCTGCCCCAGGGTATTGAAGGCCTATTTATTCAGCTGCTTGATAACAAGACAACCGAACCGGGTATCGATATCGTGATGACCAGTGAACTGAAAAATGAGTTTATTAAAAAGTATCGGGTTGCTCTGGTTGACAGAGAGGCGGCAGAGGCGATACTTTCAGGTGCGGTGGTTGGAATCCAGACCGAAACCGTCGCCAGGAGAGGTGCCCTGACGGCTCTCGAGCGAAGCATTTCCATGACCATCGATCTGACATTGAAAACATCCGGAAACGAGCGGATCTGGTTTGCCAAGGGTATCACCAGGAACGATACATATACGGTGGTCTCAGGAGACAAAGAAGTCAATGAACGGAGGAAGCGAAATGCATTAAAGGATCTTGCCGGAAGAATTGCGGAAATATCGTTTTATCGTCTAACGGATGATTTTTGAATTCATCAGTTTTAAGTGTTAAGTTTTAGGTGTTAGGTTTAAACAAAACATCACTAAAACAGAGACTTAAAACTTAATACCTAACACCTAAAACACTCATAAAAAGCCGTTCTTTGACTTTTTATGAGTTCATCAATTATTCAGACAGCCTGGTTAACCATTTTTGACAGCCTTGATATTTTACGTGCGGCTGTTTTTTTATGAATAACACCTTTTTTGGCAGCTTTATCGATGACGGATATTGCGGACCTCAGATGTGTTGAAGCAGTTTCGGGGGCTTCTCCTTGGGTCGCTTGATAAACAGCCTTCACAGTATGCTTTACCCTGGTTTTTACCGCTTTATTGCGCAACCGTTTCGTTTCGGACTGTTTTGCACGTTTAAGTGCGGATTTATGATTTGCCAATGCTTTATACTCCTTTTGGTTCATTATTGATGATATAAACATATTTACATATTAAATACACAGACCCAAGTCAATATTTATTTTGTAGTAACAAGGAGGCAAGTGAACTCACAGGTTACAAAGGCGGCCGGAGTCGTGAGCGGTGCGACCCTGTTAAGCCGTATTTTCGGGCTGTTAAGGGATATAGTCATTGCCGGGTATTTTGGGGCCGGTATGGCATCAGATGCCTTTTTTGTTGCCTTCAGGATTCCAAATTTACTGCGAAGACTCTTTGCAGAAGGATCATTGACCATCGCCTTTGTGCCGATATTTACGGAATATTTGGCAAAAGATGGAGAATCGATGGCATTTCTATTTGCCAGATCAGCCATACGCTTCATATCAATCCTCCTGGCAGTCGCCGCAGTCGTCGGCATCCTCCTGACACCACTGATCGTCCGTATCATGGCCCCGGGGTTTATGGCGTCGCCTGAAAAACTGGAACTGACCATAACTTTAACCCGATTCATGTTCCCCTATATATTTTTTATCGGTTTGGTTGCACTTTGTATGGGTATTCTAAACACTCTGGGGCACTTTGCCGCGCCTGCCCTGGCGCCTGTCATGCTGAATCTTGCCATGATCACTGCAGTTTTATTCCTTTCACCACACCTCCAAAAGCCTGTCTATGGTTTGGCCATTGGTGTGTTGCTTGGCGGGTTGTTACAGCTGTTGTTGCAAATCCCTTTTCTCTTGCGCAAGGGTATGGTGTTCTGGGAAGCCGCCAGTCTGTTTCATCCAGGGCTGAAGCGAATTGGCAAGTTGATGCTGCCGGCTGTATTTGGGGCGGCTGTTTATCAGATCAATATTCTGGTCGGCACACTGCTGGCGTCGCTGTTGCCCGATGGAAGCGTTTCATACCTCTATTATGCGGATCGCCTGGTTCAGTTCCCACTGGGAATTTTTGCAATTGCTGTGGCCACGGCGGTTCTTCCCAGCTTTTCAAGATCAGCCGCTGTTCAGGACAACAAAGCTTTGGGGGAAACGTTCGGATATGCCATGCGGTTGGTTTTTTTCATCACCATCCCTTCCATGGTCGGGCTGATACTGCTGAGAGAGCCGATTGTCGGGTTGTTGTTCAAACGTGGAGCTTTTGACAGCCAAACGACAGCGCTCACAGCCTCAGCACTTTTCTACTACGGAATTGGACTTTGGGCCTTTTCAGCTGTCCGAATCGTCGTAACGCTTTTCTACGCGTTGCAGGATACCCGGACACCCGTGAAGATGGCTGCCATATCGATTGTCGTTAATATGATCCTGGGCGTTGCACTCATGTGGCCGCTACGCCACGGCGGTCTGGCCCTGGCAACGTCTCTGGCCTCAATGGTCAATCTTTATCTGCTGGTGAGGGCTCTCAGAAAAAAGGTCGGTTTGATCGACTGGCGCCGGATCTTGTTATCTGTGAGGAAAACGCTTTTCTGCTCCGGCGTTATGGGACTGGCTGTTTTTGCTGCGGCGATGATACTTATTCCACAGAGCCATGCAACCTTCGTAAATCTCCTGTGCGGTGTTTTCGGAACGATTCTGGTCGGAATCGGTTCCTACGCGGGATGCGCATTTCTGGCAAAATGTCCGGAGGTTTATGAGCTGGCAAAAATAATAGGCGGGCCCACGATCTCACACGAACAAGGGTCGAAATGAGTGACAGACAGAAAATATTGCTGTCCATTGTGATCCTGGTGTTGTTCTCCCTGTTGCTGTTTATCATGTTCAGCGATAACGGGCTTGCCGATCTGTTCAAATTAAAGAGCGATAAGGATCGTTTGCTTCAGGAAAATACCCGGTTGAAACGCGGAAATTTGATAATGTATCGCACGATTGAACGGCTTAAGAACGACCCGGAATATATTGAAAGTATTGCCAGAAAAGAGCTTGGAATGATCCGAAAAGGTGAAATAATATTGAAACCAAAGCCGTCAGGGGATTAGCCCGAACATTTCATGAAACTTGCTCAAATTCTATTTTTGAAATACCAATTAGATGGAATATATTATATAAAGCATAACATGAAAAATTAATTGGCGTATTCACGATAACCATTGGGGGGATGCATGACGAAAAAGAATGTTGAGGAGATCAAAGGAACAGAGGGCCGGGACGTGTCGGTTTGCCCGAACGGGGAGAGCTTTCCACTTCCGCAGGCGGATGAGTATCCGGCTGAGTTCGAACGCCTGAAAGCACTTGTGGAAGAGAATCGGAAAATGCATCGGGAAATTGTCGTTGTCATGGGCGTCGGGTTTGTCGGAGCCGTCATGGCGGGCGTGGTAGCTGACTCCGTTGATCCTGACACGGGGGAGTCCTATTACTTCGTTATCGGTATGCAGCGCCCGTCAATTCGATCTTTCTGGAAGATTCCCTATCTGAACCGTGGTATCGCGCCGGTGGAAGCCGAGGACCCGGAGGTGGCACCCCTGATCGAGCGATGTGTCAAGGAGCGAAAAAATCTGGTGGCATCCTTTTCATATGACGTACTGAGCCTTGCTGATATTGTGGTTGTCGATGTCCAATGTGATTATCAAAAGGAGACCCTCGGGAACGTCAAGCAGGGACATGCTGACATTCATGCCCTGGAGGACAGTCTGGAGATTATCGGTCAGCGGGTTGGTCCCGAGTGTCTGGTCCTGATAGAGACCACTGTACCGCCCGGGACAACCGAGTATGTGGCTTACCCCATCATAAAAAAGGCATTTGCCGGTCGCGGCTTGACAGACAGGGAACCACTTCTGGCCCATTCTTTTGAGCGGGTCATGCCGGGACGCAACTATGTGGCATCCATCCGTGATTTCTGGCGTGTCTGCAGCGGTATCAATGACCAGGCTCGCGAACGTGTAACAGCGTTTCTATCGCGTGTGATCAACGTGGATCAGTACCCTTTGACGGTTCTTGACAGCCCCATCGAAAGTGAGACTTGCAAGATTGTTGAAAATTCATATCGTGCAACCCTGCTCGCATTTCTCGATGAGTGGAGCAGATTTGCCGAAAGAAATCATGTGGATCTTACAAAGGTCATTCAAGCCATCAAAGTGCGACCCACGCATTCGAATATCATATTTCCCGGACCCGGCATTGGTGGCTATTGTTTGCCCAAGGACGGAGGGCTGGGGGTGTGGGCGTACAATCGTCTTATGGGTTTTGACGACGATATATTCAAAATTACGCCCATGGCCATCGACATCAACGATACCCGGGCTCTGCATGTTGCCGAACTGGTGCGCGATGCTCTCCGAAATATGGGAAAGATTGTGGCAGCTTCCAAGATCGCGCTTATGGGAGCTTCTTACAGGGAGGATGTCGGTGATACGCGCTACAGCGGTTCGGAGCTCATCGTGCGGAAGCTGACTGAAATGGGAGGGGAAATCGTGGTTCATGACCCCTATGTGAAGCACTGGTGGGAACTCGAGAAGCAGGACACATATCCGGCGCCTGGTCATTCCTGGGCACGTTTTTTCCGGAATCAGGAAGGGTTGACAGGGCTTCACATGCACAGTGATCTCAAGCATGCCTTAAGGGATGTTGATGCCGTTATCCTGGCGGTCAGACACCGGCAGTACCGCGAACTTTCACCCAAGGATATCCTGGAGATGACCGGGCGTCCCATGGCGATCATAGACTGTTTCGGTATTTTGGATGATGATCAGATTCGTCAATACTTTGAATTTGGATGCGAGGTGAAAGGGCTGGGGCGCGGGCATATTCAACGGATAAAGGAAGCCGTGAGGTCTGGGGCGAAATAACCTGATTGTTCCTGATGCTCTTGAACCTTGAACCGGCAATAGTGAGCGCATTGCTTGTGGCTTGTCGTGGGGTTCATCCATCACTTATTTGGTTAAGGGTTAACAGACAAAAACAACTCGTGGCACTGAATATTATGCGAGATTGTCGCCGATGGATAATCCCGATGCGACCGTGAAAAACTCGCTCCTAAGAGCCCATAATACCGAACAGGGCCAAACCATGAAGATGCATCTTGTCTAATTGTCACTTATGCAGTTCCTTGTGAAATTTTTCAAACTGTTCGGTATAACGGCCTCTAAGAATCTCAAACAGTTTCACGGTCGCATCGGGATCACCCACCGGCTCGGTGATCGGCCTTTGCATTTTAGAAAACCATAAGAATTGGAATTCTACAGACCGTCCTTCCAATATTCCACCATTCCAATCCTTTCGTGTCGACACAATATACCGGTTTATGCCATTACTAAAAACTTGGTTCTTTGGGCCAGGTCAGAGACATTTGGCTCTGCCGGAATGAGTTCGAGAACGAATGCAGGAGTCAGAATACAGAATCTTTACAATGATGATTTTATAAAGATGAACGTCCAATTCCGCCATGGCGGGAAAAATCGAACGTCCAATGTTGAGTGAAAACAAAAAACCAATACCGAATTATTTCTGTTTCTTCATCTTTTCAAATTCAAAATTCGATGTTGGACGTTCGATGTTCGATGTTCATTCGTTCTCCGGCATTAAAACATTTCAGCGCTTTACGAAATTCTGTATTCTGTATCCTGACTTCTGTCTCCTGAATCCTCTAATTCATACACTTGGTGATAAAGCTCCTTAATAGGGCAACCCAGTGCCGGGCCCTTTGGACCCGGGTATATACTTTTTGGGAATGTTCAATACCCAAGACATTAATAAAAAACTTGAGCTTTTGACCGTGTCGTGGCATCTAATTGGAATATTTCTATTCCCTGTCAAAACCATCGGTAGTGTCGATTGCTTGAAAAAACAATCGATACAATAACACAGGAGCCCGCAGCATTCACTCCAAAAGTGAAAAAGGTGCATTTTTGTGATGATAAAAAAAACTGTGCTCTACGACCTTATTGATGTCAGCGATCCGGAGATTGTTTTAAATGAAATAAAAAAGATTATTGCGCTGACGGTTGAAGGGTATGATCCATCAAAACTCGAGATGATCTATACGGATGTTGTAACACTTTTCAGGGGGGAATTCCCGGGTTACCGGGCCAGCAATACCAAATACCATGATCTCGAACATACCAATTCCGTGGCGCTAGCTTCGGCCCGTCTCATTCATGGCTGCACACTCGCTGGAATGGAGTTTCATGTCGACAACTTGCTGCTGGGTATCTATGCAGCACTGTTTCACGATGTGGGGTTGATTCAAACCAAAGATGACAAGGTTGGTTCCGGGGCAAAATACACGGTGGGTCATGAAAAGCGATCCATAGTGTTCATACGAAAATATTTGTCGCAAAAAGGCTTTCCAAGCCAGCAGATCGATGACTGTTCCCATCTGATCATGTGCACCATTCTGAACCTGCCGCCCAAAGAAATCCCCTTTAGATCACTGGAAATTGAAACCCTCGGGAAAATTGTGGGCACGGCAGACCTGATGGCCCAGATCGCGGACAGGTACTATATCGAGAAACTCCTGCTGCTCTTTCAAGAGTTTCAGGAAGCAGGCGTTCCTGATTTTGCAACTGAACTCGATCTGTTGAAAAAGACCGAAGGATTTTATAAAAATGTCGCCAAGCAGAGACTCGCACATGACTTTAGCGGCATCTCTGCCAACATGACGGCTCACTTCAAGCAGCGCTGGGGTGTGGAAAAGGACCTGTATTCGGAATCGATTCAAAAAAATATCGATTATCTCAGAACCCTGCTGGAGCGTACGGGCGACAGTATCGTTTCTGTCAAGAAGACCCTGAGAAGGGGTGCTAATTTGAATGGAGACGATAGGTCCGGGATCTGAATTCCTCCATTCCTCAAGACGAACGTCCAACATTCGATGTTGGACGTTCGATGTTCGATGTTCATTTGTTTTTAGGTACCGGATTATAGTGTCGACACTATAGGATTGGATGCCCACATGATCTGCACCGTGCTTCTCAGCTTTCTGCCCTGCGACTTTCTTCATCCCTGATTTCGCGTCTCAAGAGCTTTCCGACCTTCGATTTTGGAAGCATGTCTCTGAATTCGATGTACTGGGGAACTTTATAACTTACCAGGGTTTTTCGGCACCAGGTGATCAGGTCGTAACCGGTAATACCCTTGATATCCTCCTTGAGTACCACGTAAGCCTTGATTCTTTCACCGACCCGTTCGTCGGGAACACCGACCACACAGGCACTGATGACTGCCGTATGTTCCTGCAGGACCGATTCGATTTCACTGGCGGAAATCCGGTATCCCTTGTGCTTGATGGTGTCCACGGTTCGATCGACAAAATAGAGGTTCTCTTCTGCGTCCATCATCATGATGTCGGCGGTGCGATACCATGTGGTTCCATCCAGTTCCACGAATGAACTGTGGGTTTCTTCCGGTTTGTTTAAGTACGTTGCAACCATGGGGTCTGATGAGACGAGTAATTCTCCGGGTGTTCCGATCTTGACCGGTTTCAGAAAGGCAGGGTCCACGATCTTGATCTGTTTACTCGCTACAACGCGCCCAACGCTTTTGGGCGGATTTTCTATGTCCACAGGGCACATGGCTACGCCACCACAGGTTTCCGTGGCACCATAGCCTTGAAAAATATGTTGTCCGAAATGTTTGTACCACCGCTTGCCTACTTCAACCGGTAAGACATCGCCGGCACTGAACCAGTACTTTACCGATTCCAGGTGATATTGATCCAGTCGTTCGTGATCTAACATCATGCGGTAGAGTGCCGGAACCCCGATCATTGTTTTGGCCTTGAATCGTCCCATGGCATCGAGCGTCGCATCCAGGTTGACACGCGGCTGCAGTATGAGTGTTCCACCGACCAGGAGTGTCGCCAAACCGCAGGTCTGACCGAGGATGTGAAAAAGCGGTGCATTGCCCATAATAACATTTTTCTGGGGTGGAAAAAGTGGCGTGGAGATTTGAATCTGTTCGATGGCCGATTTCAGAAATAGCTGCTGACTGATGGGGACGCCCTTAGGAAATTTGGTAGTCCCGCCGGTATAGAGGATCTGGGCGACATCGCTCCCTTTAGAGTCTTCAGGTGTCGATACCCTGGCGGCATCCGGTGCATATTGTGCTAAAAGCTTTTTAAGGGAGAAGGTGCTTTCATCAAGAGCTATTTTTCCTTTGGGGACGATGTCAAACAAATAACCGAAGAACTGTTTCCATGTCGGCAGGAGGTCGGCCATCCTGGCGATGATCACGCGCTTGATCTTTGTTTCCGGGAGTACCTGCTTGACATAACCGAAATTGGTGTCAGCGCAAACAATAGCATCTGTTTCACTGTCCGTGGCGATATACCGGATGTCACTGGGCGTGTAAATGGGCGTTATGGGAACACAGACGGCATTGATATGTTGAATTCCCAGCCAGGCAACGACCCATTGAATACTATTGGGAAGATAGATCATTACTCGCTGACCTTGTTTGAGGCCCAGTCCTGTAAGGGCTGTGGCAAATCTCCGGGACATCTCATCGAGCCTGCGATAGGAATACCGTGTTCCGAGATAGATGATAGCGGTATGGTTTCCGTATGCCTCAACCGTTTGACGAAATTGATCGGTGATGCGTTGGGTTGTTACTGATTCCATAAATTATATTCCAAAGTAAGCAGCTTTAATCTCAGGATTCTGCATGAGCTCTTCACCGGTTCCCATGAGTGTCAGCATACCGTTTTCCACAATATAGCCGCGATCGATGACGGGGAATACCGGGCGGGCGAATTGTTCACATAGGACGACAGTTATACCAGCTTGCTTGTTCAGGCTGACGATGGCATCGATGAGGGTATTCTGCATCATGGGACTCAATCCCAGGAGCGGTTCATCGAGGAGTAGCAATTCAGGCTTTACGATGAGTGCCATTCCGATGGCCAACATCTGTTGCTCGCCGCCACTTAGAAACCCGGCCTTTTTCTTTTTGAGAGCAACCAGGGCCGGAAACAGCTGGAACGCAAAGTCGATGCCTTCTCTGATCTCATGCTTGCGGCGCAGATAACCGGCAATTTTAAGGTTTTCAAGAACACTGCTTTCCGGGAATATTGGATGACGTTCACGAGAGAGGACAATGCCCCTCTTGACACGTTCGCTGGGTTTGGTTTTGGTAATATCCCGCCCCCGGTAGACAATATTCCCATAAATAGTGATCCGTTCGCCGCCTTTTCTTCTTTCCTTGACCTGCATGTCGATAATGAGACCGGAAAGGGCATTCATGAGGGTTGTCTTGCCGGCACTGTTGGGCCCTACGA
Source organism: Deltaproteobacteria bacterium (assembly GCA_003647375.1). The sequence continues at coordinate 958 of QMMS01000100.1, read as the reverse complement.
CACCCACAATCTCGCCATCGTTCACTTGGAAACTGAAATCATTCAAGGCAATGGCATTTTCGAAAAAGACCATCAAATTTTTGACATCGAGCATGTTCTTATCTTTCCGAGCCTAGATAGGCATTTTTGACCTCTTCATTTGCCATGACATCCTTTGCGGTTCCCATGGCTATGTTACACCCGAAGTTGAGGACCATCACCCTGTCGGCAATACGAAAAAGTTCTTTCAAACGGTGTTCAATCATGACAATGGTTTTGCCTCTTTGGCGCAGTTTTTCGATAATAGGAACAATACTGGCGACCTCGGCTAAGCTCAATCCCGAAAACAGTTCATCGAGAATGATTAATTCGGGCTGCAGCGCGATGGCTTTAGCCAATTCCAGCCTTTTTAAATATCCCTGGGGAAGAGCACCGGCCGGTTTGTAGGCCACATACGCATCCCTTTCAAAACCGACCTCCTCCAGCAGATCCAGGGCGACGGCATCACGGTCGCCATACCGGCCTCCGAGCATTTTTTTTACACGGGGTGAGTAGAGCGGTATGATCATATTTTTATACGCAGGTAACTGATAAAACGGCCGAACCATTTGAAACGTTCGGGCGATACCCAATTGAATGATTCTGTGTGCAGGCATTCTGGAAATATTCTGACCGTTGTATAGAATTTTTCCGGAGGTTGGTTTGATAAAACCGGTCATCAGGTTGACAAGTGTGGTTTTACCCGAACCATTGGGGCCTATAATACCCAGAAGTTCACCACGCCTTATGGTGCAATCCAGTTCGGAGACAGCTATGACACCGCCAAACACCTTGGTAAGTTTTTGAATTTCGATTATGCTACCTATCGACATCGACCCATCTTTCAACCTGTTGGTATTTTCGTTGAATGTAATGAAAGATACCTTCTGGTATGGCGACGATAAAAATAACCAGAAAGAGCCCATACAGCACGATTCGC
>QMMS01000099.1 GCA_003647375.1 Deltaproteobacteria bacterium | reverse complement strand
TGTCGTATGGAAGTATTGCGCATATTTTTGAGTTCAAAAACAATTTCAGATACTCCTAAGATACTACCAATTTCAATTGTCTGATTGTTCAGCCCCCGGTGACACATCTGACAGCTCTCATCAGCAACAAAAGGGGTAACATAGCGAAATCGGGTACTGTTAAGCCAATCCTCTCTTCCGCGCCCTTTTCGCAAAACCTCATTAATCAATTCATCTTTGCGTTGTGGATCTTCTTCGAATCCGTGTTGTTTTTCTACATGACCGCTACGAATTAGCCGGAATTTAAATTCGAATTGCGTTTGAAGTGTTGCTAACAAATCTCTCATACTTTTCGGATTTGCCCCTTTTGTCATATGGGAAAGAACACCGGTCCTGATAAGCTTGGAGATGTTTTGAGCATTTTGTCTGGCCTCATCAACATCCCGATTATAAAATTTATAGGGCAAGATGATCAGAAAAAGTATAACAAAGACAAAGGTTACCAGACCAAAGGCCATAAACAACTTTTTTGAGGTTCCTTTTCCGGCAATGCCCTGATTGTGCGAATGTGCCATCATGTTGAATCGCTCCTTTTTTACCCCATTGTTTCGAAGCGGATTGACTTACTTAATCCTCAAGCACAGACAGATCGTGGGATCAAGCCATTTTGCAGCATGGTTTTCGGTTTAAGCAACTAGGGAGTTAATTTAATGTTTGTCATATGGGCGGCGACGGCAGATACTTCCTCATCACTAATAGTAATTAATACCGGGTTCTCAGTCATCAGTAGCGTGAGTTTGTTGGTCCTTTTTTTACTAATAATGTCTTTCACCTGATTGATTAGATACAGTTCGTTCTGTTTGGCCAAATTGGGGTAATTGGGAGCAACGGATATCCCCTTTTGCCCGTGGCAGGTTATACAGAATTTTGTCATATAAAGTTGCTCACCGTCCTGGGCCGAGACGGATGCGCAGACCACGAATAAAGATAGAAAAATAAACAAACAGAGACAGGCTATTTTTTTCATGATTCACCTCTTAGAGATTTCAGAAGTTCTTATTAATCAAATGAGCTTATCCAGATATTTAACGCCATAACCAAGCGCTTCATCATCGCAAATATCCACACAAAGCCCGCAGCGGGTGCAGGCTGATGCGTTTATATATTCAGTTGTCCCCCGATTGACGGAATCAGTCAAAACATGGGGAACCATACAGACACTTTGACATCGTTTACAATTGGAACATTTTTCTTTATCCCATTTTATTCGCAAAGGAGATACCAGGCCGATAAGCTGGTAGGAGACACCCACCGGGCAGAAATAGCGACACCAGGCCCGCCGGCTGTATAATATCTCAAAAAGCAGTAGTGCCATTACCCAGATTAACATCAAAGAGGGCCCGTACACAATAAACCGGCTGATAATTGCTACTGGATTGATGGTTTCAAAAATAGTATATCCGGTAATCAGCGCCATTGCCAGGAAAAAACCATAAAAGTAATAGCGGATTTTACGATCAAACGTGTGGTTCTTAATGATTTTTTTCTTTTTAAGGTGTTGATGTATTTTTTCTCCCAGTTCCGCCAGCCAGTGATAGGGACAAATCCACGAACAGAATGAACGCCCGCCGAACAATAGGTAAATCAGAAAAATAGTGACCACGCCTATAATAAGGTTGACCATTATTATTTTACTGGCCAGGATAACCTGAAAAGCCGCCAGGGGATCAATCAGATGAAACCCCAGCAGTCGGGAGCCGCTCAGAGACCCCTCCAGAATTTGAATATCGAAGAAAAAAGAGGCAAAAAACAAAAAATTAAAAAACAGCAGGACCGCCCAGCGTATGTTTCTCCATTTGTGCCTGCGGTGTCCAGGCTGTGGAAGATTTTGAGAACGCAGACCCGGCCCTTTGAAGGATTTTACTTTTGCCTGTTTTTTGTTCTTTTTATCAGAGGTATTTTTCATGTTAATTTGTCTTTCCGGGTTTGATTACCTGCCTGCTTTTCAGTCCAGCTTAGCCGTGGCGTAATTTTTACTGAGGCAACCGGTGTCGGACATTTTTCCTCGCAAACCCCGCAGCCGACACAGGTTTTTCTGACAGAGGGCCAGACGTATTTTTGACCTGTGTCCGGATGGGTTCTATAGATAAAAACAATGGGTTTTTCATCTTTAATCGGGCATTCCGATAGACAGATCTGACAAGCTTTTTGCGCCTGACGGGAGGATCCGACAAATTTTATAATCCATGTTAAATCAGAAGGTTCCAACTGTTTTAGAATTTCCAACAGGGTTTTATCAGATGTTTCCGGTACAGAGAATTTGTGCTGCCATGCTTTTTTTTCATCTTCCGTCAACCTTTTGATTAAGGATACTAAAATATCTTTTAATTCAGTTTGATTTGAAGAAGTTGTTTTCTTTTTTTGGAAAGACTCCAGCCGATAAACCAGATCATTAACGCCCAGAACTGAAAGACAGGTATCAGGGTTGCTGATCACGGCCAGACCCATTTCCGCATCTTTGCCCAGTGAAAGATCGTGGGCCAGTGCGCCTGTGGGACAGGCCAGGACACAGGGCAAGCCGCTGCATAAAATACAACCACCTTCCCTGGGAATTATATAGGGAGTCCCAACACCAAACCCCTGGCTTATTCCGGCCAGGTTAATGACCTGTGGGGGGCAGACCTGCAAACACTGCCCGCATTTGATACAGGAAGCCAGGAATATATCCTCATCCAGGGCTCCGGGCGGGCGCAGCAGCAAACGGTCTCTTCTTAAAAGCGGGACGCTGACCGCGCCATAGGCAACGGCGGTGCCGGTTACGACCAGTGTTGAAGTCTTAAGAAATGTTCTCCTTGAAATAGCTGTTTTACTCTGTTTTTCCGTCACTTTTCACCTTCCACGGGGTTTGGTTTTCATTTCTTTCCCCGCGACTGAAAACAGGTTATTTTTCAACACTCGGTTGTTTATTGTTACTGCCAAGATGTTTGACCAGGTTTTCATTTACCAGGGTTTTGCCAATAACCATCCATTTTTTAACTATTTCATAATCCAGCGCGTTTTCAACTGGAGAAAGCGTGGCTGAAAAACCATAACCCATCGGGGTCTTAGGGTCTCCGTACATCCAGTTGGCCTTTTCCGCGTCAATCCATTCGGTGGTTTTGACATCATTGACCCAGGTACGGGCCTTATCTTTCCAGGGCTGGCGTCTCAACCATAAAATAGCGCAGCCGATATCATCAAAGTAATACGCCCGGCCGCTTGGATCTATCACCTGGGCCGAGTAATGAGGGTCGCTGAGCGCCATTCTGCACTCTTCACAAGCCACCCTGTCCCAGACAAAATCGACAGGAAGCTGTTCTTCATTTCCGCCTTTACAGCCGAGGATTGAAAGGAAAAGAAAACCAAAAGCGGCCGCTCTAACTATAAGTCTTGGAAATTCTATAACACCATCCTCCAATTGTAAGAGAAGCGAACTAAGTTCAAGCCTTTCAGCTCTCATTTAAGTACCAGGCTCTTTGTCAGAAAATGTAACCAACCGGCTTCAGCAGCTTTGATCATATACTGCCGGTTGATCTCTTTAAAATGGATGATATCTTGCCCTTTCTCTTGGTTTTTAAGTTCCTTGGCGGCCTGTTCGCTGTCTGCCGGCAGAAACTCGATACCCATCGGCCCCATGATTTCTGATCCGGTCACAAAAAAGGTCTTGCCGGCTTCAAGCCAGCTTTCTTTTACGTAATCCTTAAAATAAATTTCGGTAACGGGCTTTGGCTTTATCCCTGTCTTGTCGGGAAAAAGCAGGTAAACCAACAGCCCGATAGCGCTGTCAAATGCTTCATAGGTGCCGTCAGTAAATACAACCTGGCAATTGAACTGTGGATAGCGGGCAGGATACATCCCGCATAACGGGCATTCCTTTTGTACTTCGATCTTTTTAGGTTGAGCGGAAACACCGTTGGGTAGTCCAATGAAAACGATCAAAATAAGGATAAGAAAGAATATGAAAGGGTATTTTTTCATATTAATCTCCCTGTTTTCATATAATAGGCAACAAAAGGCAGAAAGCCGATCACAATAAAAGCCAGCATTCCCCATAGAGAAACAAATTCCATTTTTTTTCGTAAAATCACCGTTTTTTCTTTTAGGATTGACGGCTGTCTGATGTATCCTAACAGCCCTCCGGTCATGCCGGTGGCCGTGGCAACAAACAGGCAGAAATAGAGTGGTACGCCATAGTAGTAGTATTCGGCGCCCATAAAACAGAACGGACATTTATGGGAAAGCATTTCGTAGACATAAATACTGATAAAAGAAATAGTCACAACGATCGCCGACATAAAAAAAGCGATCCAGAGCGGAAATTCAAGAAGATTTCCAAACCATTTATCTACAGTAGACCAGCGCTTAAAAACAAAACGATTCAGTAACTGTAGTGTTACAATGCTGAAAAACAATGGAAGAATAAAGCCGGCGGAAGCGCCGGCCAGGCTGCCTCCCAAACCCTCTGCCCCCTCATTGTAAACCGAACCACAGCAGGAGGTAATGACCGATGGGTCCAAATTGAAAACAAACAAAAAAAGTAAAATAGTTTCCATGACAGCTAAAGGATAGATCAATATCAGTCCCAGATATTTCTTTCGTACCAGCGGATAGGTCTCTATCTGGTTGTCAAGATAATTGATCACCAGCCAGATGAAATAAACAAAGAATGAAACTATTTTGAGGTCCAACAGGGGAAATCCGTAACTGTTCGATGACAGTGTCCCCACCGCACACATCGCTCCGGGTAAAACGTTTGCCAGTTCATCCGCCGCTATTTCCAACAGAAAAAGCATCAATATCTGCGTAAACAGGGCAAAATTCATTACCGTGGAAACCAGATAGGTCTTCTTTTCCAGCAGGAACTGTTTTTCCTCAGTGGAATTGTAATCCCATCCTCTATAAATCTGCCAGGCGTTGATTAAACCCAGGGAAAAAACCAGCAGTAAGGCGCTGTGTCCGATGATTAAGCCCAGTACCCATGGATGTAAAATCATGATATCACCTGGCCATCTTTCATTTCAAAAACCTGGTCTACCGCTGGATGTTGATAAATAATCGGGTCATGACTTGTTATCAGAATCGTTTGACCTGATTGTTTTAACTGATTGATATAAAGAAGTAAATCACTGGTCAACCGGCTGTCTAAATGAGCGCTGGGTTCATCTGCCAGAAGAATGCCGGCGTTATTTATCAAGGCTCTGGCAATGGCCACCCTTTGCTGTTCACCACCCGAGAGATGGCTTACTTTAAATTGCCTTCGGTGTGTCAGATCAAATCGTTCCAGCAGTCGATCCGCCCTCTTGCTTCTTTCCTTTGGGCTGATACCTTCAGGAATAAGGGGCAGCACAATATTATCCAAAACACTCATTCCGCCAATCAGTTGAAAGTGCTGAAAAATAAAGCCAATGTGATTCCGTTTATGCCGGTTCATGAATTTTTCCGGCAGCTTGGATATTCTTTTACCCCGTATGATTACCTCTCCCCGGGTCGGTTTTGCCTGGCAGCCGATCAAAGAAAGCAGCGTTGTTTTCCCGGATCCGCTGGGGCCTTTCAGCACCACCAGACTGCCTTCATTAATCTGCAGCGATGCATCCTTCACTGCTGTTACTTCGTTGGGTTTCCCCAGGTTATAGGTTTTGGTGACGGTTATAGTTTCAATAATAAGATTGCTCATGGGCATCCTATCCGATATTACGCATAATTACATCAGGATCGGTTATAGCGGCCTTCCAGGCCGGAAAAACCGTTACTGCCAGATACGGAACCACGGAAATCGTCACAATTAGCAGCAGAAATTTGGGATCAACATCGGGTATCAATTGAAACGACGGATATATAGTCGACCAGCCAATAAAAATTTCTCTTAAGCCCGGTGCCCGCAACCAGTAAATATACGCGTAAGCCAGCAGTATACCGGCCAAACTGGCGATTCCGGACAGGATAAACCCTTCCCAGAATTTAACAGACAAGACAACATCCGTATCCCAGCCAATAGCTTTCAGGATACCAATTTCTCTTTTCTCATCCGGAGACAGACCACTGGCTTTATCCCATATTAAAATTAAAAAGGCAAAGATCGCTACCAGCAGGCTGGAAAGTACAAAAGCACTCTTCCAGCCAAAAACAGAAGCGTAGGTGTTTTGAATCTGGACCCTGGTGATTGTTCTCAATTCAGGGAAATAACGGCGGATCTTCAGGGCGATGTTTTCGATCTCCTCCGGATTGGGAACGTAGACAACAAGATCGCTGAATTCATCAGGAGGGAGTTCCAGGACCCGCCGGGCTCCCTCGGTTTGCAGAACCATCAAGTCGTTGGACTGTAGTTCCGTCTCGGCTTTAAAGGTTCCAATGATGTCAAAAGGAATCGGTTTTTCCCAGAACGGTTGATAAAACAAATAAGCCTTTTCCATTTGAATATCTTTCAGAAGTTCAAAAACCCCTTGGCCTATAATCATCCGGAAGTCCGGATTGTTTTCTGTCTGATCAGGAATGTTTTTCCAGTTGACAATCTTCTGGTACTCACCATCTTCAAGCAGGGTTAAATCCATTCCAAAAATAGTAAAATTGGCTTGCAGGGAAGCCAGGTAAAAATACCCCCAGACCCTGGTTTCAACTGCTTCCACTCCCGGTATCTCCTCAATCTCCGGGATATATGAAGCCGGTATATTTACCTGCCGTCCGCCCAGAATCCGTTGGACCGTGATATCGGGCAGGTCATTGCTGGTAATCATCATCTCTTTGGTCAGGGAGCCGGTAATAAAAAGAATGGCAGAAACAGCAAAAACCAATAAAATGAATATGATCAGGATAAGGATATTTTTAGACCTGCGTCGCAACAGACTCTGCAGGCTGTAATCAATGATGTTTCTCTGCTTTTCAAACCAGCTTCCGGAAATCATAATCTATTTTACCCCATTTACTTCTCCGGATTACCTAAAACAATCGAAGAAGGCATATTTGAATAATCAGGGGGCACAAAAGCAAAACCGGCCGGAAAATGGTCCAGGCTGGCCGGGTAATCCTGAAAGGGGGTTGCCAGGTCTGTAATCGAATAATGTCTTAAATACCTGGCAGCGCTGGTAATAGCCAAATTTGGCAAACTGACCGCTTTCTGAAACTGACGCCGCAGTTTCAACGGCTCTTCAGTTTCAAACAGCCGTTTGTGGAAATGCCGGTATTCCAAGCCGCTCAATAAACAAAAAGCAACCATCACAATTGCCAACCAGGAGGAATATCTCATCGGTTTAATCCAGAATTACCGTTTTTTTGGCTTTGTCCAGTTTGTCCAGCAGCGCTGAGGTGATTTCATTAAAATATAATATTTTCAATCCATTATGATCATTTAAAAAAACCGAGGCCTTCTTTTTACTGCCAAAAGGGATCAGTTCGTGTCCCATTGGCCCAAAAACATCGCTACCAACCACATAAAATGCGGTATCGTGCCGGATAAACTTCAGTGTATAATAATCTCTCACCAAAAGTAGGTTAATGTCCTGCTTTCTTAGGGTTGCGTCGTATTTTTCAGGATCAATATATAGCCGGCACATACATTTCATACCGTCAAAGCTGTGGTGGGAGCCGTCCTTAAACTGAATCTGGGTGATCCATTTTTGATAAGGATGGACAAACATGCCACAAACCGGACACCGATCCTTTTTTGTAACCGTAATGTAAAGTTGCTTTTCAGTTTTCTTCTTTTTACGGCCGAGATCAAGAGCCCAGGTATCCGGGACAAAAAACAAGGTAACGAAAAATAACGTAATACCGGATAAAACCAGGATTGTAATACTATTTCGATGATTTCGATTCATTATTCAGCCTACTGCATCATTTTCTTTCTTTTAGCGGCTCGTTTCTTACGAATCATGGCCGTATCCTTGGCCATGCTGAGATAGGCCCTGGACAGGGCTTCATCAAAGTTTACCCGTTCACCACCATGTTTTTTCCCGGCCGCTTCGGCGGCTTCAGGAGAAGAAAAAGCCATTTTACTCTGTTTGGTCATGGTGCCCGGCAAATCAGATCCTGCCAGATAGGTGGCTTCATCTACGTTTAGCAACGGTTTTATCTTGCTGTCGGACCCGAAATCCGCGGCGTAAATCGCCTTTGTGCCACGATCCAGATTAAGAGAGAGGCTGATGGCCAGGCAGTGCAAGGAACATAGGCCATCTACAAGGTCATCGTCATAGTGAACGAGGTGGCGGCTGTGGTTCCACATGGTTCGGTTCATACCGCAATAGGGGCATTTCGGATATTTTTTCAGCTCGTCTTTAAGTGGCTCGGGATCGGGCGTGCTTTTGGGAATAAACTGCAGGGGGGTGCCGTCTCCGTCACACCTGGCGCCCTGTTTGAGCCAGCCCTTACCCGGCATCATGGCACCAATGCTTTGGGCACTCGCCCGGACGGCGTACAGCCCGGTAACGCCGGTAGCGCTGGTTACTGCCAGCATTCGCAATACTTCTCTACGACTCAATTTCTTCTTGTTGTTCATTGTGAGTTTTTCCTTTTTTTTAATCCTGATCTAAATCCTCCACCTCTGGTGGAGAACCTGGAAAGGTCTACCGATCCGGTGAAGATTATTACTTCAGCGGCTAAATACCCAACGGTTGTAATTCCCGCGAAGGCGGGAATCCAGAAAGGCGCTGGATGCCGGATCAAGTCCGGCATGACGGGCTTGGCTATTTAGTCACCGACGTTAATAAAAAAGCGAATGTCCAATTCGAACAAGGAATATTGAAGTGTTGAATCGCTTCGCTCTTTCGTTTTTATCAATCGATAGCAACCATTACTTCGAAATTCATGTAATCAATATTCGATATTCGATATTGGATATTTCAGCCCCCTTCGAGGGGGCTTCTTAAGCCCACCCACTCTGCGGGTGGAGATTCAGTAAAAATAAGCACTTAAGCACTTTACACAAGATCTCCCTTTTTAAAACGGGAAAACCCCAGCCAGGAAAAGAGCCAGCCTAAGGACAAAGGGTACAGTATGGTAAATGCCAGAAAACCGTAATATCCCATATTGTCCAGGATGACATAGGAAGCCGGACCCATTGACGTCAGTTCCGGATCAAATAAGAGCACGGCACCGGCGCGAAACACCATGATCGGATTTAACAAAGACACAGCCACGATCACGCTTTCCTGGATTTGATTCTGAAGCATGAGACCGATCAGGATAACATCTATGAACAACAATAAAACCAGCCAGATCAAGATGGAGAGTCCCAGGCCCCATTCCTGCTTTCTGACAAGCGTGGAAATAAACATTCCGAGACCCAGGAAACACCAGGAAAGTGTTCCTAAAAGAAGGGCATAATAACCGGCAATCTGCCAGGGAATGGAAAGGCTCTTAACCATTCCCCAGATGATTGCGCCCAATAACGCCGTGCTGATCGGAATAAATATCAGAAAAAACCTGGAAAGAATTTTGCCCCAAAAATAGGCGCCCAATGAGATCGGCATGGAAAGGAAATACTCAAGAATATTCGATTCCCTGTCTCCCACAACACTCCGAACCGTTGAAATTAAAATCAGGATCGGCAAGATCGCAACACAGAGCTGAATATAGGTTATCAACAATCTGCTCAGTCCTGTAAATCCCATCACTCTTGCTTCTGTAACACCCAGCACAAAGAGAAGAATAACTGCTCCGCCAAAAACCAGGCTGTAAATGAGGAACCATTTGGCACGAACAGATTCTCGAAAATCCGCCAGGGTAACCTGAAAAAAAGTATTCATTATTTAAATAGCTACAAAGCCATCCTTTTCAACTGATATTCAATTTCTGAATGTGATTGGCAAAGTGTGAAATGGAGGTTAAAAATCTTAATCGCTCGGCACCAATAAAACTGCCTTCCAGTTCGAGTCCGCCGTTCACGTTCTTAAACCCCCAGTCCTTTAACATCCTGATTGCCGCTTCGTGATTTTTTGTTAATGTTACCCGGCAGGCCAGCATTTTGTCTGCAAAATGCGATTGGTCAATTTGCTCATCCTGTACAACTCTGCCATAATCCATTTCAACAATTCGATTAATCAAATTAATAATCTCATCAACCCGGTGGCTGCTGAGCAGCATGGTCGTTTTTTCCAGGGACTGTATCAATTGTAGAAAAAACGCCTGTCTTCCCTGTGGGTCTAAATTGGCGGCCGGCTCATCCATGATGAGGATATCCGGTTGTCCGGCCAGGGCCAGAGCGATCAACAATTTCTGTTTCATCCCTCCGCTGAGTTTTTGGAACGGCTTTTTTACATTTTTCCCGATATCCAGCCCCAATTCCGCGGCTTTTTGATAAATATCATCGATACTGGATTTCCGGGAGATGGCGGCTGAAAATGTCACCAGTTCCCCCACATTCATTTGAATCGGGGGGGGGAGTTGGGGGACAAATCCGATTCTTTCCAGAATCTCCACCCTGTGGTGACGGGGATTTTTATCAAAAACAGCCAATTCTCCATCAAAAAAATATTGACCCAGGATAATACGTATCAATGTTGTTTTGCCGGCACCGTTTTGCCCGATTAAAGCAATACGGTCGCCCCTTTTGACGGATAAATTGATGCTGTCAAGAACCGGTGTTTTTCCGAATTTTTTTGTCAGATTTTTTATTTTAATCATTGTCTTAGGAAATATCTATTATAATTAGCCTTTTTATCCAGCTCTTTCTCATTCTCTTCTTCCTCCTCTTCTTCGTCATCGTCGCCGTGGGAAGCAAACCTGGCCGGCATCTCATCGCCTTCTTCATCGTCCTTTTCCATATCGATTACCGGGGGATCATAACTGAGATTCGCTTCCGAAAACAGGACAGCAGCGCTTGGAGAAAAAACCGGTTTAGGGTCGGTCAATAAGCGTCTGGGTTCGGAGATAGGAGCCAGTTTTGCCAGCAGGTTAAGCACACTGGTAACCGGGGAACCATAGAAAAGAAGCATCCAATCATTATTCATCCAAAGTGTATCGAGATAGATATCGTGGTTATAAACAAAATCTCCGTACCCATCCATGTCCCGATCAAACCCCTCATAATCACTATAATAATTTCCTTCCCAGAGGTTTTCGGAAGCAACGCCCTTGCCGCGGACTCTCACGGTTTCCAGGTTGTCGATAAACGCGTTGCCCTTTATAATGTTGCGAGAAAGGGTCGAGTTAAAATCAGCACCGATGACGTTGTAAGCGATGATATTTGCTTTTATAAAATTATACCGGTCCGGCTGGAAGGGAGAAAGATCAAAGTAAAATCCGGCCGTGCAATAGACAATTTTGTTGTTTCGAATCGTCATATTGTCGACTTCCTTGAGACCGATTCCCACACCGGTGCCACCCAGGGAGTATCTAACCGTATTTTGCTCAACGGTGACATCCCTGCTATACATCAAAAAAATCCCAACGGTGTTATGGTGATAGGTGTTTTTTCTCACCGTATTGCCGCCGGAGTACATAAAATGTAGAGAGTAACGATTGTTCCAACCCTCATTTTCCTCTATGATATTGTCGTTGGAGTACCAGATGACCATATCTCTTGAATCGTGGATTTTGTTTTGACGAAAGATGTTACGGTGGCTGGCCCAGCCGCGAATACCATCGCCCCTCAATCCCAGAGTGGCGTTTTTGGAAGAGATATCGTTGCCGATGATCATGTTTTCGTGGGCTTCCTGAAGATCAATTCCGAACAATGTATTTTCAATTTTATTGTTGCGTATCCGATTGTGAGAAGAACGAACCAGGATGCCGGCATCCACCTGATCATGGCTATCGCCCGAATTGGCGATGATCAGGTTTTTGACCACAACGCCATCGGCTTTGAGCAGCAAGACGGATCCTTTTCCCAGGCCGTCAATCGTAACCTGACCTTTACCATCCAGGATGACTGCTTTTTCTATGATAACCGGACCCGTATATATACCGGGTTCGAGGTGGACTGTTTCACCTACCGGTGTCTGTTCAATCAGCACCTGGAGTGAAGCAACCGGCACGGCTGTTGCTTGGAATGCAGGTAAACTCATTATTAAAAGAAAGAGGATTGGAATTGATTTCCAAAAAGCCATTGTACCATTTTTCCAGCATTCCATTTAGAAATTATCCGCAAAACTCACGTTCTGGTGGTTGCCGGTCTTCGGAAATCCGTTTTAAAGTCGGCCAAAACTCGTTCATAAGGCGCCGTAAAACCCGCCGCTGCCGGTTGTATTAAATAAGTTCAATAATAGAAAATAATTAGTGGTGCAACTTGAGCTTTATAGTTAACCGCTTTCCTAAGTTGTTGAAGCCGCGTCCTTCAGCGCTTTTCGCCGGATCAAAACAGACAGGATCAGCAGAATAAAAACCCCTAAGAGAAAATAAAAACCAATCGTGGGGTAGGAATGGGTCGTAAACTGGGCGACTTTCCCGTCGCCAAAGACCGTCGGCATAAAGGGTTTTATCTTAAACGCTCCATAGGGGTGCAGATTGTGCCCGAACCAGTACAGCCACTTGCTATAGAAAAGCAGATAGTACCAGGGAAGAAAGGCAGGAATAATCCCAAGCAGCCACCAGCCAGGGCCTTTGTAAAAAAAATAGATGACCAGCATGATAAAAAACAGAAGATAAACAAAAGGCACGATTTGGCGAAGAAAGATGGCGCCGACTTCCATGGGATCCATACCGATATAATGATTGATGGTATTCATTTCATTCACTTTGCCGCTCCAATCCGTCAAATTGAAAAAAACAGGAATTCCATCGGGAAAAGCAGCTTTTGGATACTGGGGAGCTTCCAGCGACACCCTCCAGACCGGCATGGTTTTATATCCGATCAGATAGGCATATAGACCGGTAGGAAAATAGTCCCATATTTTTTCTCCCATCAAGGATTTCAAATGGGCACTGGAAGGTGCGTAGAATTCGGTACCATCCGGAATCAAAAAAGCGAAGGGTTGAAAAGACTCGTTTTCCTCAATCGCATCCTCTTCATCCATTGCCGTCGGATCACGGTATTCAAACAGCGGTTTCAGTGTATATGTTCCCAAAAGCAACACCATGGCAAGTACTGCCAGAATATTGCTGAGTCTTAATCTTTTTTTAATACTGTCGTTCATTCATTACCCTCTCAGTTTTGTCAGTCCCTTAAATGCGCGGGGATATCTTCATCATCCTCTTCTTCCTCACCGAGATCCCATCCCTCTTCATCCTCTCCGCCAACTTCCGCCCAATCCCCCTCTTGCATTTCGAAGCGACCGGCATAATCTGTCACGCTTTTCATATCGAGAAAAGAAAACTCTTTGATCTGTTTGACCATATCGGGATTGGCATTTCTCCTTTTCCCTATCTGAATCCAGCTGAATTGCCTGAGCAAATAGAGATAGGTCTGGCCCGCTATGACCGGGTAATATGCTGCTTC
>QMMS01000098.1 GCA_003647375.1 Deltaproteobacteria bacterium | reverse complement strand
GGAAACCAAATGCCTGAGACTCGCATACCGGTGCGCGTTGCGGTCAATGTGATGCGTGCGCGCCTGACCGTGATCGGGTTCAACATCGCGATCGTGTCGTTTCAAATCACCCAGCTACCCAGGACCTTGGGCGGTCTCAGGGTGCCCGGGATAGATCAAGCAGTGCACGTCCAGGCCGGTATGGCCCTCTTCATGGCCCTGGCCCTTTCTGTCATTGCGCTGGTAGCTTTTATTATGTCCAGCGCATACGACGAGGCGGGCGTCTGTACGCACTGGTCGCTGGTGGCCGGTGATTTGCTGATGTATCTGGCGTTGGCACACACCGTGGCAGGTTTCTTCCAGCCATGGAATGTATCCCTTGACATATTCGCTGCAAAACTTCCGGACCAGGCAGCGCAGATCGCCACCCTCCACGCAGCAATGGCAATCTCCGGGGGGGCGGCATGGTTTCTGGCGGCCTACGCCGGACCGGTAGTTGCACTGGTGCGGTCCCCTTTTCAGCGCCACACCAACATCGCCCTCGGTTTTGCGTACCTGGTTTTGCTGTTTGTGCTCGCATATGTTAACGCCCAGGCGGTACACGTGGAAGCTGCCGGCGCTGGTGATGTGCCCGGATTGATTAATAGTGTTTTGCGGGAGCTTGTGCAACCATTTCGGTGGTAGGTGGTAATTAAATTTCCAAATCGAAAAACGCAAATGACAAATAAATATTAAAGATTTCGATCTTCCAGGCAAAACAGGCTACTACACAATGGCTTTCCCTGTGGTGGAAGCTATTCATCACTATCTCTTATCCGTAAATCTATTAAGAGCCTGTCCCTTTTTCCTTTTTCCTGGCCTGTGAGCATAACATCTACGCCGTGTGGCGAGATGAACTCGCCCTGGGGTTCTCTACCGGAGGGAGGAATCAATTGTCTGACGGCTGGAAATAACTCTTGACAGATATGCCCTAAAGTGGCTATATTTATTACCGGTTAATACGATAACTGGAAACCATACTGCCCGCCAAGAAGGTAAAATGATAGAGATCCTGAAGTCAATCATCCTGGATTTTCAGGAAATTAAGCTTGAGACCGGGGTGCCCAGGTATTTGAAGATCGGGACGGTCCCGAGCAAGGCCACCGTATGTATCGGGGTACGCCGTAGCGGGAAATCGACTTATCTATTTCAGGTGATCAAACGACTTCTGAATGACAGCGTACCTCGTGAAAACATCCTTTACCTGAACTTTTTTGACGACCGCCTCCATAATCTTCGGCAGGAAGGGCTCGGATCGATTACAGAGGCTTATTATTCGCTCTATCCGGAGAAGAAGAATACGGAAACGATCTACTGTTTTTTTGACGAGATCCAGGCAGTCGAGGGATGGGAGTCCTTTGTGGACCGCCTGATGCGAACCGAGAAGTGTGAAGTCTACATCACGGGCTCGTCGGCCCGGATGCTTTCAAAGGAAATCGCCACCCAGATGCGAGGCCGGGCTTTGTCCTGGGAGCTCTTTCCGTTTTCTTTCAGAGAATTCCTGAATTACAGGCAAATCGACGCAATGGGCCCCATGTCCACGAAAAAACGGCTTCTCGTGCAAAAGGCGTTTGAAGAGTACTGGGAAACCGGTGGCTTTCCGGAAGTCGTCGGCCTCGACCGGCACCTGCGAATAAAGATCCACCAGGAATACTTTCACGCCGTATTGTTCCGGGACCTGGTCGAGCGCCATGACATCTCACACCCCAGGGCTGTAATGGATCTCGCGCACCGGCTGATAGATAACACGGGCTCGCTCTACCCCAACAACAGCCTGACCGGATACCTGAAGTCGCTCGGCCACAAGGCTCCTAAATCCGCCGTGTCGGAATACCTGGAGTGGTTCGAAGACGCCTATTTCCTGTTTACCGTGCGGATATTCGACGCATCACTGGCGCGCAGCAAAACCAACCCCAAGAAGTTCTATTGCGTCGACCATGCCATGGTTACCTCGGTGGCGTCAGGTATTCTCGTCAACACCGGGCATCTGTTGGAAAACCTTGTGTTTACAGCACTCCGGCGTGTCTCCCCCAATATCTGGTACTGCAAGACAAAAGCCGGTCTGGAGGTGGATTTCCTGGCTCAGTTACAAGACCGTTCGCGCATGCTGGTTCAGGTCTGCAAATCGATGGCCGAGCCACAAACCAGGAAACGGAAACTCGCAGCTCTGACCGGGGCAATGGCGGAATACGGCTTGAAGTCCGGTACAGTCGTGACGCGAAATGAAGAGGACCAAATCAAGGTTGGTGCAGGGAAGATAGAGGTTGTGCCGGCATGGCGTTTCCTGCTTAATCTGCCGGAACCTTGAGGCAGCCCCATGCGACTCCTGCTGATCAGCAACACTCATGACAAGCTCGGAATCATCAATGCTCTGGTCTCCCATGTCCGAACCGATGTGGTGATCCACGCCTGAAACTTTGGACTCTACGAAGATGGAAGTTATGGGCGTCTTTCAGCAATCTTCCCGATGCTCATATACCCAGCGACATCCGCCTGGAGATAAAGATCATACGCGTCTTTATTTTCACCTCTTTGATGAAATGCCAGGGCTTTCAGCACGATGAAGGCACAATGTAAAAATCGGGCAACTGACCGATTGGTATCGCCATATCAACCAATAGGGTTTAACCAAAGCCCTCGCTTGCACTCAAGTAAATCTGCACGATTTAAATCATCATTCTCTATCTGAACCTTTTGAGAAATAAATCTTTTTAATCAATGTCCTCCCGGTGCTGAAGTAACAAAATAGACCACGTCACCGCCCTTATAGCCGCGTGAATACCAGGCCGAACCGCAATGGTAGTAAGTTGAGTTAGCTACAACCACGGTGGTCGAGCATGGAGCACGGGTCACAAAGGCTACACCGCCATGATGATGATGGTTATCATAGTAACCATCCCTTTCATTATCACTGAAGTCCTGACGATCTTCGCGTGCATCGTTAATGTTTTCCCGGATTTCATCACGACGTTCCTGCCAATCATCTCGGTCACGCGGTTGTTCCCGTCGGGTTTCTTGTCGTGGTGCTTGGCTCGCTCGACTTTGTCCTGCTGGACGCGAGGAGAATCCACCGCTTGCTGCTGGACCGCCGCGTGAGAAACCGCCGCCGCCCCTGCTGCTGCCACCCCTGCCGCCACCACCCCTGTCGCCACCACCCCTGTCGCCGCGTGCTTCAACCATGCTGGCCATAAAGGTTGTCATGCAAAAAACAAATATGACTGCTATCAGAATAAATGGATACCTGCTTTTCATTTTGCTCCTCCTTTCTGAGCAGGGATGTCCGCTCCTGAACGGTTACGGACAATAAACGGGATCTGTTCGGCATTTTTAGGCGGGGTGAAGGTGAATGGCCCTTTGACACCTTTAGCCGAAAGATTCCAGTTTGAAAAATCGGCCCGGAACTGCGGCTCGCCCTTGGACTTCTTATATGTTATGACGATCCGTCTTGGTAGCGGATCTTTACCTTGGGCAATCCATATCTGGAAATCAACATCCCTGGTGCGAACGGCAAGGTGGTCGGTTGGCACATCGGTCAGCATGTTCAGTTCGACATAATCAATCTCTTCAACCAGCTGCTCCAGTTCAGCAGAGAAGTTGGTCCGGAACATCTTGGCCAACGGCACTGGGGTCTTCAGGACATCGACAACGTACTTGATAGCATCATCAACGCTGCCGACTTTTTCGGCCTCGGCATAAACGTTTTCAGTGACATTGTGGACGAGGATCTGTTTACCGTCGAAAACCATTATACGCTTGTCTCCGTCACTTTGCTCCAGATCGACTCGCAGGTTATCGGGCCGCTTGACCTGGATTTCGCGCACCGCCCAGAACTCAATCATCTGCCCGTTTTCCTGGAGTGCGTCATAACTGCTGCGCAGAGTAACGCTGAACTGTTTTGCCTCAGCAAGGGTCCTGGCCATGTTCTGCAGGATGTTCCTGGCCTTCCGGTCGTCCATTTCAGCACTCTTGACCGGCTGGGCTGTAGACCAGAGAAATGCGCTAAGGATACCTATGACAATAAAAGAAGTTACTCTTTTCATTTTTTTCTCCTTATCCTCTCAATTAAGCCTGTTATTTGCGATTAATCGTTACCTTTGCCTTTGACCGCTTGATGGAACCACCGTGGTCTCCATCACCTTTTGGCCAAGCGACGCGATAGTGCTTGGACGACCCTTAGCCTCATCATAACCCATGACGCGACTGTAACCTTCAACATCGGCACTGAGAATAGCAGTAAGTTTGCGTTTCAAGCCTTTTTTAGTCATGGTCTTATCCGAGAGTTCGGTTGAAAAACGGCGGTGACAGGAGAGACTCAGACAATTAATATTATAAATAACCATGTATGGTTATGAGGTCAAGGTTCGGCTCATAATATGGATACCACGCGACACAGTTCCGGCCAACACCATCTGTATTAAAAAAGTTTCGGGTCAAGACACCATTGGATCCATTATGTGTAAATATTCACTTTATACATCCCTATTATGTGATAGCTCTCACATAAACAGCCTGATATTCCTTGACATGCCCGGCATGTTCTGGCATCCTAATCGACTATGAAAAGAGATATATACCAAAAACTACTGGATTGGAAATCAAATCCCAGGCGGAAGCCGCTTCTGTTGCAAGGTGCGCGTCAAACCGGAAAGACGTTTATATTGAAAGCGTTTGGTCGTAATGAATATGAAAACATCATGTACTGCAACTTCGAAGAAGATCCAGGGCTCGACCAGTTTTTTAAACGTGATCTGGATCCGGAACGAATTATAAAGGAACTTTCCATCTATTATGATGTTGAGATCAAACCGGGTGCTGACCTGATGGTATTCGATGAAATCCAGGTGTCAAACCGAGCCTTAAACGCGCTGAAATATTTTAACGAAAAGAGAAAGGATATCCATATCGCGGCTGCCGGGTCTCTCCTTGGTGTGAAACTTTCCTCCCCCGGATCCTTTCCTGTCGGAAAGGTCAATTTTCTTGACCTCTTCCCAATGAACTTCATGGAGTTTCTCGACGGCATTGGAGAATCCCGGTATCGACAACTGCTTGAAAATTTATCTGACCCTATTCCCTTATCAGAGGCCTTTCATGCCCATCTTGTTGATCTGCTCCGCCAGTACTATTTTGTGGGCGGTATGCCTGAACCTGTAAATCATTTTGCCGAAACCGCTAATGGGCGAGAGGTCCGTGAGATCCAGGAAGAAATTATCAAATCTTACATCATAGATTTCGCAAAACATGCACCTGCATCCGATATCCCCAAACTAACACTGCTTTGGGATTCAATCCCCAAGCACTTGGCCAAAGAAAACAAGAAATTCATATTTAGTGCCGTAAAAAAGAGTGCTCGTGCCCGGGAATACGAGAATGCGCTGAAATGGTTAGAAGACGCAGGCCTTATCTATCGCGCCACAGCCACCGGATCAGCAAAAAGCCCCTTATCGCATTATGCAGACAAAGCGTGTTTTAAAATATATGCTCTGGATGTTGGGCTGTTGGGAGCCATGTCAAGGTCACCTGTTGAACTGCTGTCTCTCGGAGACCGGATTTTTAATGAATATGATGGGGCATTTGTTGAAAACTTTGCTGCCCAACAATTGATAGCCCATTTCGGGCAGCCAGTTCATTACTGGCGCAGTAAAGGAGGCAAAGCGGAACTTGATTTTCTGTGCGAATTCTCAGGCCGGATTTATCCACTAGAAGTGAAAGCCGGGATCAATCCCCGGAGCAAAAGCCTGCGCTCGTACGACATGCAGTTTTCACCGTCAGTACTTGCAAGAGCAACCCTGTTGAATTTAAAAAAGGATGGTAAAATTCTCAATCTCCCTCTTTATGCCCTTTCGCTGTTGCCTGATATGGTTTCCCTCCATTCTACAAACCTTTGACAACTAAAAAATATGCTTGAGTTGTTATTATATGCAATATCGTAGGGATATCGCCATTGCCTGGATATTTCCCCAGGTGAATTCTTCCGTCTTCGCTCTTCGAGCTACGACGTGACAAGTCCGACTTCGCTCAGATGAGCTACAACGCGCAGCCTTCGTCAATTCTCCGGCTCTTGAAAAGGATGGCTCGCCAGCCGAAGCCTTGACGAAGGCTGGTGGAGGCGGCGGGAGTCGAACCTACGTTAGTCCTTACAGCCACAAGGGCTTACAGCGACTTACCGAATGTTTACCGAATATCCGCTAATCTACGATCCAGCTTTCGAGCATTGATCCAACAGTTCCCGGGTTTACCCAGCGACATCCGCCTGGAGATCAGGATTCGGCTCATTGTATTGAAACTGCGCCACACGGCTTGGACCAAGGCTATCCGGCTCAAAACCCGATCTGTGAAGCCTTTGGGTAAGATCCTCATATCGTTTCCTATCAAGGATCGCCAAAGAAAGGCCAAGATCCAAATCCATGGTACCGATATGGACATCTTCACCTTCAGGAAGGGATCCATCCGGAATCAAAAGCGAGGGCACCAGGCCACCAACGACCACTAGATCATCTAACAAATCTCCGAGTTTGGTGGAGACGTAAAGGCAGGTTTGGCGCACTAATTCTACATTTTCTTTTTGATAATCGTACGCGAATAAAGGTTTTTCAGGCATCCCACCTCCATTTTAGTTTCTCCTGGCGGACCATCGAAGCGGCCTCTTTCGCCCGTTCAGGATGCCCCTTGAGATCAAGATATACTTGTACAGGATGTACACAGACAATACCATCCTGATCCGACGATCCATGGAAAACACCCTTATCGTTGGGAACTACCAACCAGGTGTTGGCCCCACGATCATCCTCCCTAAAATGGAGCTGGTCAAATAGGTTTTTCCCAGGCGAATCAGCTAAAAATAGAGGAAATGGGGTCAAGTCTGCCCTTGACTCTTGTTGATGTGGAAATCGAACCAAATACGGACTTAGCACTCAAATAATGGGTAATGAATTACAAAATAGCATCTCCCAAAACCTTATCAGATACTATTATCGTATAAGTGGACAAAAAAACAATTTTTTAGAGTTGGGAGGTGCCAATAAAAATATATGCCCTCCGCCAATTGAATTGGGAGAAGGGATTAACGCATTTAAATTATTTAAGATTATTTGGAATTTATCACAAACGCTTTTTGGCAAATGCGCAGCCTGAACCTGATTATTCCAACTTGTTTAAATCCGTCGACTAGCAAAATTTAACAAGTGTGACCTTTTAAGCAAGTTAGGATTTGGAAATAAGATGGATACTTTTTGATGTTTGGAGGGCTACCAGAGACGCTTGTTGGCGAAGGCTCGGCCGGAACCTGATTTGAGGTATCTTTCAAATTCTGCAGATTGGGAAGGATCCGAAAAGGCTATATAGGTTATCAATTCCCATGGCTTGAACTTAGCAGTATGAGATGATTTACCCTCATTGTGAGCTTTCAATCTGGATTTTACATCAGATGTGATGCCGACATATTTTTGATCTGGATAAGAGGTACTGCGAATTAGATATACGTATTTCATCGTTATTAATCATAGATATGGAGGAGAGAAGGATTATTGTTGCTGGTTTGCCAGCTGAAGCCTTGGCGATTCGTATCATGGGGTATTGATAGCCCGCCTTCGCTCTTTCGAGCTATGGCGCGCAGCCTTCGCCAATTCTCCGGCTTGCCAGCCGAAGCCTTGGCGAAGGCTGGTGGAGGCGGCGGGAGTCGAACCCGCGTCCGAAAATAATCCACCGTGGCGTCTACATGCTTGTCCCGATATTTAGTGTTCGCCGTTTCAAGTCTCCATCGAGCGGGATGCTTGAAAGACTATCCTGTTAGAATTTCGCCAGTCTGGTAACAGGATTAACAGTCCGGCTATCCTGCAAGTCGACGCCCTATCCGGATTAGCAGGAATGGTCCGGTAGAACGCTAGCCTTAAGCGGCTAGAGCGTAGTTATAATCGTCTGCGATTACATTAAGTTCCGTCTTTTTTACGAGCTGACAGATGCTCGGCATGCGACCAGAGTTTCTTTATCCCCGTCGAAGCCGTTTCGCCCCCAATAGTCTCAAAGAACCATTCAATCGCCTTGCGATTGAATTATACGCGGCTATCACCGCTCAAATACCCCATAGAAGGATATCCTTTAATTTAATCAGGATGACGCTGATTGTCAAACAACAATAAATTAGTATAACGAATTTATTATAAGCGACATTGTCGCGTTTTCCGCATTACCTCTTGTTTTTAAAGTCTATCCCGCTTCCTTATCCGTACCCCTGATCAGAAGACCGGTCAGATAGGTCCCGCCGATGGCCAGGCATTCCATATCGAGGTGTTTTTCCGCGGACTGCCGGAAAAGAATCGACGATTGGGCCGGAAACATATCATCCTGGTCGTTGAAACGAAAAAACACCGGTATGCGGGGCAGCATCTCAAGCATGACGGCGGTGTCGAAAGCCGGCTCCTCCAGAATGCGCCCTCCCATACGCCGGCAGGCCGATTTCAGCACATCGATCCGGCCTGCAAAAGTAGTTTCGATGATCTTGTTCGTATTGGTGGTAAAATAGCTCACCAACGGTCCGGCGTCCTTGAATTCACGATAGGTCACCCACTCGCCCGGCTCCGGCTCCTTTTCCGGGCACTGCAGGACATAGCAGCAAAGCAGAACACTCACGGCAAATGTGGCTTTTTGACCTGCAGCATCCACCACTCCCGCTTTGGACACGCTGTGAGGTTTCCCATAAAACGGGATCAAAAGCGCATCGTCGCTCACCTCTGCCCCCAACGTGCCGGATTTGGCAATAAGATCGATATCGGCGATTTGTTCCAGGTATCGACGGTAGGTAGTTTCGAAAATCTCTGCTTTTTTCATTTCGACCCCTGCATTCCGATCCACAGTAATTTTGCTGATCTGTTTTTCCAAGCACCCCTCCTCTTCTACAGAATCCACTCACCTTAGATACGTTGGCTATCCAGTATAATCGAAACCCCTGGCGTTCATTTTCTTTACCGGCATGAAATACTTAAATCACAAATTACAAAATCCAAACAAATTACAAAACTCAAATCCAAAACGATGTGCAGGGTTCAGTCAATCGGTCAGTCTTCGATATGAATTACGTTTTGCCACACTCGATCCAATGACACATCGCGGCTTAATCCATGTTTGGATCATTGGAGCTTGGCGTTTGGATATTATTTGCTTTTTATTATTTGGTGCTTGGGATTTAGTGTATGCAAAGCGTCCACTTTTCTGAGACATCCCATTTTGCTTATTAACGAGAATTGTTGGACACGACACTAACAGGCAATGTCCATCTTAAACGTCTTCATCATAATGCTTGCACCGATCATACTGGTGGCGTGCGACATTGCATCCAGAATATCACCATCTTCCCAGCCAAGGCTGTGCAAACTATCGACATCTGCCTGGGTAACGGCATTCGGTTTTTTTATGGCGTTCATCACGAAGACCACCATGGCCCTGTCCTTGTCATCCAGGGGCGCCTGGGACGGATCCTGGGCTGTTTTCTGGATGTCCTCCTCGGACATGCCCTGCATCTTCAGAAAATTCTTGTTGAAGTTGATACAAAAAGCATACTCATATTCTTCGGCCACCAGGTAACGGATGGTGGACAGCAACCCAAACCCAAGATTCGGGTGCCGGGTGAAATATTGAATCGACTGCCACATCGTTTTCATCATCCAGGGACTGGCACTCGCCAGTTCCATTGGAGAGGGAATCACGCCAATATTGGTTTTCAGCGCGTCATAGATTTCTTTGACATCCCCTTCTGCTTTTTCGGGATTTATGGTTTGGATCAGGGCCATGGTTACCTCCTTTTGGGTCGAGACCTTTGAAAAGCACCCCCTTTTGCTCGATTCCTGTATCAGGTAATAATTTCATTCCTCAAAATACCCTATGTATTCCTGCGGTTAAAATTTTCTCCTTCTTTGGACTCAAACAAAATTGAATGTTTTTCAAAAGCCTCGGGTCTGTTGTTTTGGGATAAGCGATAAGCAGTTTATCGCTTAATGCTAGCTGCTTAACGCTATCCATATCACAGTCGGGTCAACTTTGCGAATATTCACTATTGAGATTTTAGACAAGCGGGTTTATACTTACTATTATGGCTGACAAACGAAAAATTGAAAGAACCATCTGCAACAGACAGGTCTCGTTTTCCGTCGACGGGAAAGCTTATGAAGGTACTATCGAAAATATCAGCAACGAAGGCACCCTCATTCTAATGAACACCCCGGTACAGCTTCAACAGGATAAGGAAATCTCCATTACTATTACGAGCGCCGACCAAGGGGATATGAAAAAAGCCAGGGTCATATGGGCGGATGAAGGAGCTTTCGGGGCTGAATTCCTCGTTTAACAAAGCGATTATACCGCATCCGCTGTGTTACTGACCATTCGCGGTAACACAAACTACAGCTTCATGGTCAGACGCCTTGCGGCTGCAGCATCCTCGCTTTGTTAAACCTTTGGATCCTTTTGAATCTCGATCTTACTATTTCAACACAAGAGCTTTTCCAGATCTGCCAGTGTATGCACCATGTAGTCCGGTGAGGCTTCGGTGAGTTTTTCCGCTCTATGCCAACCCCATGTCACGGCAACAGTAACGGCACCCGCTTTCTTTCCCTCGATCATATCCCCTTTGGTATCGCCCACATAATAAGCCGGCAGATCCTGATACCGAGCCATGGCCTTTTGGATTTTTTTCACCTTGCTTCTTTCCATCTCCCCACCAACGACCTCATCAAAACAAGCAATGCTTTCCTTTTCGAAAAACTGCCATACGACCTGGGAAACATTGGAAGTAATTACCGTAAGTACGTTATGGCGTGATATGGTTTTCAACGATCCATGTATTCCATGGAAAGGCTTTACCTTAGCGGCATGTCGCAATTTACGTTCAAAGGCTTCACCAAGAATTTCATTGATCTTGTCGTTGGAAAGCCCCAGCTGCACCAACGCTTCAAAGAAATTGCCATCAAACAGTCTGATGACCTGCTCATGGGTTTTTATTCCTGTATATCCGCACGCACGGGATGCTGCCAGAAATGTCGTCGCAAATACATCCGCAGAATCGACGATCACCCCGTCATAGTCGAACATGATCAAATTCTTTTTGATAGTGTCTCCTCCTTCCACCTCAAACGACATTGTCGTGTTTCATAAAATCGTGCAACGATTATATTTGCGTATTTTTCTTGCCAAACTTAAAATCGTGTTATATATTCATTGTCAACATGCTTCACCAGTCATAAACCAAGGAAATAAAAATCTCGCCTGGAGCGTTATTACCCAAGTTACCTTTCAAATTTTATTGAAATATGGTCACGTTATTCCTGTATCTATGACATGATGCTTAAACCTAATATGAGCGATTCAAATTTTAAGAATATGAATCCGTCGGCACGCAGTGTGCCGTCGGCTATTGTGAATGATAAAAGCCGGAAATTATAACCGGCCGGAAACAAAAAGAAGCGATATGGAAGACCATAAAATCAAACTGTATGATACCCAATTGCGACGACTTTTCAAAGCCGCCGAGCAAGACGAACAAGAGGCACCGAAACCGGTGCCCGTTCACCGCGAAAAAATCCGTGTAATTCGTAGACGAAAGGGCGGTCCCGACCAGTACATCACTGAAAGTTCGCGCCAGTATGCCATGGACATGGGATAACCCCGGCTTCTCAGCAATTTAGCCCGGAAAGTTCACAAATCTGAAAACTTAACGTACCATCACCCGCTCTCCTCTCGGCTGGATAGGTGGGGGTGCGTTCAGACCATGTCGCCGCGGTTACGATAGGGAATATCTAAGATGAGCGTTTCAAATTTTAAGAATATGGAATTTCAAAGGATTTGATTCATGGATAAGACCGACCTTCAGATGTTTATCGACGACCATCATATCCAAGCCACGATACTGCCTTTGAGCGAGCATACGCTCACGGTGGGGGACGCTGCCAAGGCCCTTGCGGTCGACACCGACCAGATCATCAAATCCCTTATCTTCCATATCGATGGCAACCCCCTGCTGGTGATTAATAACGGTCTGGCGCGGGTGGATCGCCGGAAACTGGCCGCTTATTTGGGAGTGGGCAGAAAAAAAGTCAAATTTGCCAGCCCGGACAAAGCGTTCGCCCTGACCGGCTTTGTCGTGGGGAGTATGCCACCCTTCGGCCACAAGCAGAAACTACGTACTCTCGTGGACACGGCTGTAGCACAATTGGACATTATCTACGGCGGCGGCGGAGATATTGATGCCATGATGCGCCTGACATCGGGAGAACTCCTGTCTGTCAGTCAAGCCGAGGTGACAACCTTTTCCGAGTAAACGGTTATTCCATAAAAGAACCTATAAAATCCCTGACCTTGCCTTTGCCGCGAAATATACCGTAATGGCCCTCGCAGAGAATATCCGCGTTCAGATCCAGCATTTCTTTGGTTATCATCCACACAGCTCCAGCGCATAGGCGATCTCGTCGGCCACAAGCCCGTCCGTTCCCGGTAGGAAACGGTCCAAAGCAGACCGCGCCCGATTTCCCCCGATACGGCCCAAGGCCCAGGCACACATGCTTTTCACCCGTTCATCTTCAGTCGCTTCAAATTCTTGCACAAGGTCAGGGATATGACATGAATCCAGTGTGTTTCCCATGGCCCGGGCCGTGTTCATCTTCCAGCGCCAGATCTGATCAGGAGACATATAGAACATGTGGGGCCATATCCGCTGCTCAAAATAGGGGCGATCCATATGCAGCAGTTTGGCCAGGTCGAAGTCAGCAGCCTTTTGGGCGGCTCTTTGGTTAACGGGCAGATCGGCCGCAAGCCAGGCCTGATTCCGGGGACAGACATTCTGGCAGCGGTCGCATCCATAGATGTACAGGCCCATGGGCTCCCTGAGATCTCTGGGTGTAAGTCCCTCCCCAAAATAGGTCAGGAAAGAAATACAGCGCCTGGGATCGATATGCCGGGGCCCCTTGAAAGCGTCTGTGGGGCAGGCCACCATACATGTGTTCCTGCACCACTTGGGGCAACCGGTCACCAGGGTCGGCTCTCCGGGTTCAAATGTCGCATCCACCACCACGGCAATGGGCAGCACCCAGGAACTCTTGCGGGCCACACGGTTGGAATAGAAAAGACAGTTTTTCCCGAAAGTGCCCATTCCGGCGCGGCCCGCGGCCAGTCGATGGGGAAGATGGAAGGGAACCTTGGACTGAATGCCGTTGTCTCGCAAATAGGATCGAAAGGCCTTGATGCGCTTGGCCAGGCCATCCTTCGTTATCCGATCGTCGTCCAGGTAACATCGACCGAAAAAGGGTTCCATGGTGTGGGGATAGGATTCACGAAAATAGACCTCCATGAGAACAAAAATTGATTTCGCCCCGGATAGAATGTTTTGCGGGTCCGTTCCGGACACCAGATCCAGCCCAGCATCCATGGCCCAGGCATATGACTCATGGCGTTCCGACAGGATCCGCTGCTGCGATTCAAATGGTTCCGCGCTGGTGACACCGATGTCTTCGAACATGAGTT
>QMMS01000097.1 GCA_003647375.1 Deltaproteobacteria bacterium | reverse complement strand
GTATCAGAAGACATCACCTTTGCACCGCTGGCTTTTCCGGACAAATAAGATCCATGCCAGGGTCCAAATTGCTCAGGCCTGTCAAACATCCTTGCCACCTGTATATTATAGGCTCTGGAGGCTTCAATGGCGATGGCCATGTCTGCAAGCATGCCGGCATGCATTGAGTGCTCCCTGACCGGTTTGTTCCCGGCAATTCTTGTTCTTGTGTATTCCAACGCAATTTCAAAACCTGCCTGGGCAGCACCAAGAGCCATCGGGGCACTGAGAAACCTTGCTGCAGCAAGGGCATCCCGCCAGAGTTCAGCATCTCTCCCCGGACCTGCAGCCCGGTATTTCTTTGGTACCCTTACGTTTTCATATTTGATCCATCCATTAAAATCTGTAAAAATCATCCCCATTTTATGGATATTGGGACCCGTAGAAAGGCCTTCTACATCACGCGGATGATAAAGCAGGCAGATCCCTTCATCTCCCAGGCTGGGATCGGTCGTGCAGACGGTCATAAAATACTCAGCTTCACCCGATCCGCTCGGCCATAATTTCAGACCATTGATTACATAATCGTCCCCGTCAAGTATGGCAGTCGTTCTTATTGTCTTACCTTTCATACTTTCATCAAGGATATTGCAGCCGCCCTGGGGTTCGGTCATCGACAGGCATGCATGGTGCATGTCAGGCCCTGTGAAAATAGCCCCATAGTCCTTCAATACATCCATGTTAGATGCCTTTGTGGCGGCAAGAAAAGCCCATCCGGGCACCAATGTATCCATTAACAGGCCACAGTCACCGCGGGATAATTCCTCTATGCTCGGATAGAGAAACTCCATAATCCAGGGCATGCCCACGCCATCAATTTCCGGTGGGAAAAGCCCCCTGACCTGGCTTAAATCTACTAATTCCTGGTGAAGTTCATCCTTTGTCTTTCTTCCCAGTTCTGCATCCCTGTGAAAGCCTCCTTCCAAATCCAGCCGCCGGGGCCATACCTTCTCCTCCATAACGTCACGGAGCACGGCAGCCTGCATCAGTGATCCCTCGGGAATACCCAGGTATTTTTCCTTAAGTAAATCTAATTCCATGTTGTACTCTCCTTCTCTTAAATTACATTAATAAGCTTCCCAGCAGGGCGCACAGTGGCACTGCCTTTTTTCCCAGCAATCCAAATGCCCCCTCAAAAAAAAGCTTTTCAGTAAAAAGCATTGTTTGTCGAAACTCTCCCCTCATTAATGCGAGAATCGTCTGTGTATCCGCAAACCACCTGCAATCCTGCTCTCTGAAGCTAGTCATACCCACATCACCGGAAAACTTCCCGTCAGATACCACAAAATGCAGCTTTAAGGGTGTGTCAAACGTCTCAAAATTGACAACAAATTTTTTCCTGGGCAAGTCCCTGACAACCTCATCGAGGTAGGATGCAACACCCTCCGATCTTTTTGACACACCCTCCCATACAATTTTGGTGAGCCTGTCAAATAGTTCCGGGGAATCAACCCCTATCCTTACCAAATCGCTTTCTTCAAGCTTCAGGAATATCTGGAGCAATACGCCGGGATATTCATTCATCGATTCTTCAACACCATTGTTTTCTATCTCACCCAGAAGGGCGGGCAATTTGGCTTCGACATCTTTCGGTTCCAAATTGATAATTCTATCGATCAAATCTTCTGGCATTTTTGTTTTCTCCTTTCACACTTCAACATCAAGAAAATCAAGCCTTCGTCACTTTGCAGGCAATGGCTCTTTGCTGAATATTCCCCACAAGCGGCTCGTAAGGTCCATGCTCCATAGACAACAGGGCATTTATATTTGAATCAAAGGCGCCGTGCTCTGGAGCCGGTTTCTCAGGGAACCACCACCCATGGGCTGCTCCAACTGTCTCCGGGTGCATCGTATCAACCAGTTTGACCCTGAACGATATGTGTTTGTCTTTATACTTTTGCTCTGCTATTTGAAGCTTAACCCAATCGCCGTCACTGATTCCCAGTTTGCCCGCCGGATCCGGATGCATCTCCAGAATAGGATCGGGGTGCATTTTTCGTTGTCTCTCTATCTGCCTTCCTTCAGTGTGCTGAAAGCCTGCCAGCCTGACCTGCATATAAATAAAGGGGTATTCCTTGAAAATCTCAGGACTGCTTACCGGACTCTCAGGATTTTCCCGGAAGGTCGGGAGAGGTTCGGTTCCGATGACGTCAAGGATCTCAGAATAAAATTCAAATTTTCCACTAGGGGTTCCAAAGCCGGGGACACTTTTTTCATATCTCCTATAGCTCCGCGGAAAGTCTATTTTGTGATCCGGCATATTACACATTTCATCAAATGTCTTTCCCAGGTATTTCAGCCGCCAATCAAGCCAGTCTTCAACATCTTTCCAGAAAACTTCACCGCGACCCATCTTTTTACCGACCTCGATGACCATTTTCCTGTCATCCCAGCACTCGCCTTGGGGCTCTATTATTTTTCTGTGTGCAATTGCATAATCATAAGGCTCTTGAAAGGTGCCAACAATATTGTCTATCTCCGCATACGAGCAAGCGGGAAGGACATAGTCAGCAACCTCGGCTGTAGGCGTCATAAAATAATCGGAAACAACCACAAGCTTGAGCTTCTTCAAACCCTCAAAAACCATCCGGCTATCCTGGTCGGATACAACCAAATTATTTGCAACAATCCAGGCCGCCCTGGTGCGCCCGTCATGCATACCCCTTATACAGGTGGGCATGTCACACATACTGATCATGTGCATCATTGGATATTTCCCAAAACCAAAAAACTTGTTTTCTTTATTGGGCGAGGCTCTCAGACTCATACGGGTAGTATATGAATGGTAAAAATACTTGGCATTAAAGGTCCTCAAATACGGTATATTTCCACCCGGGACATCAACATTGCCGCATAGGCCGATCAGGCAGGCCATGGTCCGGGCATTCTGGGACGAATTTATCTGCTGGGCAGCAGCACCGGTTCGTGCATACAGGGTGGCTGGAGGCGTTTTTGCATAAAGCCTGGCTGCTGCAATAATATCTGCCTCGGACAGATCCGTAATTGGAGCAGCCCACGCAGGTGTGAATTCCTGAACATGTGCCTTTAATCTCTCAAAACCCACTGTCCAGTTTTTTACAAAATCTTTATCATAAAGCTCTTCATTGATAATCACATTGATCATCCCTAACCCTAAAGCCGTATCTGTTCCAGGCTTGATTTTCAGCCATAGATTGGCTTTCTTCGCCATGGGTATCGCCCTGGGATCGACAACAATCAGCTTGGTACCGCCACGAACCGCTTCCCTGATATCACGTGCCTGAGCCGGGCAGGTTAAATCCACGTTAGCGCCCCAGAGCATTATCAGTTTTGATTTGCTGTACTCAGCACAGTATTCATAGGCGAGGGTTTCACCGGCTGTCCCAAAATCAGCGGTAGCCTGAGGGATGATACAGGTGTAACGTCCCCAATGGGTCTGGGGAGTATCGAAAAATTTCTTTCCAATTTCACACGCCTGGTTTCCTATCTGTTTTTGTCCGGAACCTGTTGAGAGATAAATAGTTTCAGAACCGTATTTATCTGTTACCTCATTCATTTTGGCAGCGATTTCTTCTATGGCCTGCTCCCATGAGATACGCTCCCATTTTCCTGATCCTTTTTCACCCACCCGCTTTTGCGGATAAAGCACCCTGTCGGGATGATACACAAGATCGGGAATTGTTCTTCCTTTTATACAGGTCGCACCTTCAATGCCCACCAATTTACCATCACTGACTTGCCCCGTCAGATGGCACTTCTGATGGCACCTCAAACACAGAAATTTACCATCCGGGCTAATCTTACTTTCCATAATTTCTTATTCCTCCTTGCGTACAGTTAAGAACTTGCGCCCTATCATCTCACCTATCCTCAACGACTCAAGATCTACAAAAATCCAATTTTTTATTAAACTTGCAACTCGCATGCCAAGCGAACTATTTTTATAACTTATTGATATTTTTATAATTTTTGAATGCAGCTTTTGCCTTGAAGCAGGCATCTGACTCCATAGAGTCACTGTGGAGTCCGTATTCAGACGCTTTTCTTGACATGCATTTCATGACCATGGTATTTAGTACTGATCGCCCCAAGGGGGTGGGGAATTGAACCCTGAGTATATTAAACCTGAACTGAGCGATTTTTATCTCGACCTGCACCAATTTCTTGCGGATCAAGGGTTCGCAAAAAGCCTGGACAAATCCACTGGTATGCCTGCGTTTTTTGCGAACCCTCCTCCATCAAGATCTCGGCACATCTCTTCGGGAAAAATTGCTCAGTTCAGGTAAAACCAAAATGGAAATTTGAGATAGTGGCCATGGAACAAAAGATGCCTGAATTATCTGCAGCGCAATTGGAATTTTTAGCAGGGATACACGCTCTGGGGAAAACGATTACCATTAAAACGGCAAAAGCATTGCCCCCACTCGATTCCGGCGAATTGCTGGACCTGATTGACCGCTTCCCGGAACTAAATCCTAAAGAACGAAATGGGAACAAAGAACTTGGTTTACCGCCTGATTTGCCCGCAAGCCTGGTCCGAAAATTTGAAAAAATTCGCACTTCTGCGTGGGTATCCATGATACTGGATAAGCTCGATGATTTGAATTGCATTGACCAGATACCCTCGGGAACACACGCAACCCTTTTAGCTGAATGTGATAGAGCCCAAGAAGCCGCTCAAATTAACAGCAGTCTTGCTCAGGCAGCGTTGGAGAATCATTCCCATATTGAAGCCCTTAGATATTCCCGCCGGGCTCTTATCCAACTGGGTTCTAATCTTAGAAGTCGTGGAAACGATTCTTTGTTTATTTCCGCAGCCTTGGAATTATCCAACCTCGCGGTTTCTTTGGGAAAATATCTCAATGAAATCCCACAAATATTGAAAAAGGCAAAAGTAATATCGAATCGTTTAGGTGACAAACGTTCTACGGCGCTCCTTGAACTGCATATGGGCCGAGTCTTCTTTTTTTCCAACAACCTTTCGAAGGCATTGGAATTTTTTGCCTTAGGGGAGATGGCTGTAAAAAACCTGGGCGACGATGATATTCTTGAGCAGGCAAGCCAATTTCTTGCCCTTTACTACCATATGCAAGGCAATTTCGGGAAAGCTATGGAGTATTTCGAACTTGCTTTGATTCGTCTTGGATCGCAAAAGGTAAACGCTTTGGCGGATCCTTCCAGTGTCATATATATGGGATTGACTTCGGCCTACCTGGGCCAATTTCACCGATCCATCGGTTTACTCGACTTCAATTGGCGCCTCACAAAAGGTCACAACCCTGTCTCACCCATCATCAGGGCGATTCTGGGCACTGTGTTGGTGGTGAGCGGAAATAGGGAGAACGGCTCTTTTCATCTCCAGATGGCCCAGAAGGAAGCATTGTCTGACCGTAACTTTCTGGGGGAATATTTTGCCGTTGGCGGGCTTGCGCATTACCACCTCATTGAAAACCGCCCCAATGAAAGCCATGATATGCTGACACAGCTCCAGCCAAAAGCGATAAAGCATGGAATGCTGGGACGGTTCTGGTCCCCTTGGACTCTTGAGATGCTTTTTGAATTGGAAAAGCTCGGTTACCCGCCAATTCCCGGATATGAATTCGAAAATCTCCTGGATGTAATCATGCATACTCCCAATGCACATCTCCGCGGTCTGGCCATAAGGCTTAATGCCGAGAAGCGGTTGCACGAAGGGACAGACAGGGAGGTAATTGAGAAAGATCTCCTGGCCAGTGAAACATTACTCAACTCCACAGGTGACCCGTTTCAAGTAGCAAAGACAAGGATAGCACTTGCCACCCTGAAGCTCAATCAGGGCAATCAAA
Source organism: Deltaproteobacteria bacterium (assembly GCA_003647375.1). The sequence continues at coordinate 7,822 of QMMS01000097.1, read as the reverse complement.
AAGAAGCCCTTGTTTTTGCGCAAAAAGCCCGGCAGGGGTTGTCCGGCTCCTTGGATAGATTCTTTCCGGATGGACTCAGGTTTTTATTGGATGATCACCAGGCCGACATGGAGGATGTAGACCACCTGTCTATACTCACAGGTCTTTTTTATGAAATGGCTAAACAATTACTCGTCCGGCCAAGCCTGAAATATGCCATGCATTTATTGGTATCAACAATGAACCGGTTTCTTGGGGCCGAACGCAGCGCTCTCTTTTGGTCTGCTGAAGGAAAATCCACACGCCTCGAATTGAGAGCATCTCTCAATCTGAGCAAAAATGAACTTTCCGGAGAGAGCTTTCACTCCAAGATGAAGTTGATTTTAAAATCCTTTCGTGAGGGTAAGCCAATTATTTTCCGAACCCACCATGCCCTCCTCTGCCTCCCGATAAAAGTAGAGGACTTAGGCACCGGCGTACTCTATTGTGATAATATCTATTTCCCTCACTGCTTTGATTTCTTGAGCGGGCCGGTGCTGGAAAGCATTATGACAGAAATATCAAAGCACCTATCCTGGCAGAGACACTATTTCCAATCGCTGAGACAGAAAGAAAAAGGGCGGGTGAAAGATTTAGACAATAAGTCGGAGCAGATCGGACAAGATATCAAGTTCACAAGCCCGGTTATGCGAAAGCTTTTAAAACAGGCAGACCGGATTGCCACATCAGAAGCTACCGTGTATATTCAGGGAGAGACCGGGGTTGGTAAAGAACTTTTAGCAAAAAGGATCCACGAAATGAGTCGTCGTCGTGAGGGCCCCTTTGTTACAATAGATCCGTCAACAATTCCGGAAAACCTTTTGGAAAGTGAACTGTTTGGCTATGAGAAAGGGGCTTTCACCGGCGCAAATCATCAAAAAATCGGCCGCATGGAGGCGGCACACCAAGGGACCCTTTTTATTGATGAAATAGGCGAGATTCCCCAAGCACTTCAGGTTAAATTCCTTCGTGTGCTGGATGATCAAAAATTTCCAAGAATTGGGGGAAAGGCTCAAATTAGCGTAGATTTTCGTTTATTGGTTGCGACCAATCGTGACCTGGCCTGGGAGGTAGACAACGGCAAATTCCGCAATGATCTTTACTACCGCATAAATGTCATGCCATTGAAGTTGCCTCCTTTGCGGGATCGAGTTGAAGATATCGTCATGCTTGCAGAGTATTTTCTCAAGTATTATTGTAAAAAAAACATGACCCGTCGGATCGAGTTAACCACTGACGATAACGCCAAGCTCAGCACTTATGCCTGGCCGGGTAATGTTCGGGAATTAAAAAACGTGATGGAACGAACCGCCTTGTTAGGCTCCTCCGAGCACTGGGAGTTCTTATCTCAATGCAAACCAAAATTCACCTTTGATGATATATTTTCCGATGATGTCACTCTTGATGAATTGCAGCGTCGGTATATCCAGTACACGCTGGATAAAACCGGAGGTAAAATGGGCGGGTCAAAAGGAGCTGCCGAGTTGTTAGGTATGAAACGAACGTCTCTTTACACTCGGATGAAAAAACTGGGCCTTTCCCCGAAACAGTGGCGCATATAACCGTAATGCGGGCCGTAGTCAACTCGCTCTATCTATGGTGAGACCAGAAGAAAAGGGGGCTTCCGGCTGTTTACAGTTGCTCTTTTTCTTATGCGGTTATCTATAAAGCCTTTTTAGGCGTTCAATATCTTCTTTGCACTTTCATCATTGGCATCGCACATATGGGCGATACCGGTTTCTTTGGCAGTCTCCCGGTTCCCTGAAAAAATCTCTCCTCGGGAAATATTCCTGACGTCGAACTTGCGGGCACCGGCCAATAGCTGCTGCAGCCCGCCATAAAGTTTATCCACCATGCTAACCATGGCAATGGCACCATAGGGGATATGAGCCATTTCATCTTTTCCGAGTTTCTTTGCAACATCATGGTAGCATGAAAAAATTTCCGTAGCTGCATTTCCCACCCGCAGAACGCTCTTGGGAAGTTCTGCCCAGTGGCCATTGAGATCCCCTCTTTTCTCAGGGAACAGGGCACCTTCGATGTTTGCTCCTACAAATCCCGGTATCATGAGCGCCCGCCCCATGCAGATCAATTTGGTGAATGGTGCCCCCAATGCGAGACCTTTGAAAATACTATCTTCCTGGGCAAACCCGCCGGCAAACGACATGTCCACCACCCGGTGGCCCTTGGCCGCCAGTATATTGGCGTATTCATAGGCTTTGGAATGCAGGTTTATGGAAGGAACACCCCAGCTTTGCATCATGTTCCAGGGACTCATGCCGGTACCGCCGCCGGATCCGTCGATGGTCAGAAGATCCAGCTTGGCATCGGTTGCAAACTTGATGGCCATGGCCAGTTCTTCCATGCCGTAGGAACCGGTTTTGAGGGATATCCGATTAAAACCAAGGCTTCGAAGATAAACAACCGAACTCATGAAGTCTTCGCGGACCTGCTCCACAGTAGAAAGATCCGTGCCCCCCAACCGGCTGTGTCTGGCAAACGATTTGACGGAGCGAGTTTCAAAGGCCCGCTGGACCTCCGGAAGTGAGGGATCCGGATCCACGACATAGCCTCTGTCCTGCAGAAACTTGGCATATTCAAGACTCGTAACCTGAATCTCACCACCGATATCCTTGGCCCCCTGTCCCCATTTCAACTCGATGATACACTTGTCTCCATATTTATCGGCGACAAATTCCGCCACCCCATTACGGGTATCCTCCACGTTCAGCTGGACAAAAAGTCCACCATACCCATCATAATACCTGAAGTAGCTGTCAATACGCCGTTCCAGTTCCGGTGCCTTTTTGATTTTGCCTTTTCTTTCCGGTGAAGGATCAATTTCCGATTCCAGGTCGACACCCACAACGTTCTCCCCGATTACAACAGGTATCCCGGCCAGTGCCGCGCCAACTGCAAAAGATTCCCAGTACTTTGCCGCCACAAAGGTGGAGCCAAGGGCTCCGGTCATGAGCGGTATGCGCGCCTTGGTCTTGATCTCGTTGCCAAATTCCGTTTCGAGTTTCACGTTGGGAAAGATGCAATCATCAGGATCACTGGTCAGTCGACTGTTCAGGCCATGAGACCCATACGCATACCCCTGAATACGGAGAGAATTATAGGAGACACCCACATGAGTCGTATTGTTGGCCCCGGCCGTCACGATGCCATAACTGCGGGGATAGAGGAGTTTCCTGCCCACAAGACTCGATAGCCATACTTCACACTTGCCCTGGCAGTCAGCCCTGCACAAGGTACATAACCCTGATTCCGTCGGGTTCCCTCTGTTAGTCGTTCCCAATACATCGTTCGATTTCACAAATCTCATGACTCTCTCCTTGGTCTAATGTTCTTGCCGTTTTACCGCGTTTTCTACCGTAAATCCCACTGAAGCCCCGTCAACCACAGCAGGGTATTTTAGACCTAAGCTGAGCTCAACTTAGGTCAGGGGCTCTCCTGAGAACAAAAAAAGGCGCCGACCTGTGTAGTCACAGGACCAGACGCCTTTGTCTATTTCATATAACTCCCGACTATACACCGTTGTATAGCGGGTTCTGATTGGTTTTAGTACATTCGCTGTAGTATTTAGTCTGATTAATGATAATTGTCAAACAAATTATCGTTACATCCGGGCCGGCAAGTTAGCTGGACCCCATAGTTATCTGTTACAAATGGAGTGTTTTCCCCGAGCGTCATAGGTTCACATCCGCATATCTGACATAACCATTCCGCTTTTCCTTGGCCACGTACATAGCCTGATCCGCCTTCCTGACCAAGCTGTCCATTTCTACAGCATCGGTGGGAAAAACACTGATTCCGACACTCGAGGAGATGTAATCGACCATATTCCCTTTGAGATTATATGGCTCGGAGAGATTCTTGACAATCTTTTCTGCAATGGCTGCCGGATGAAAATTATTCGGGTTGTCCACCAAGACAACAAATTCATCGCCACCGATTCGTGATATAAAATCGGTTTTACGCAGCGTGTTCTGCAACCGGTCCCTGATCTCCAGTAAAAGCACATCACCCATCTCATGCCCCAGAGTGTCGTTGACTTTTTTAAATTTGTCGATATCGACATAGATCAAACCCAGTTCAGTACCATACCGTTTGGCGTGATAAAGAGCGTCGCTTAACTGCTCATAAAACGCCTTCCTGTTTTTCAATCCCGTCAGTGCATCATGGTATGCCAGATAGATCAGGTTCTCTTCGTATTCTTTCTGCCGATCCACATCTCTGACAATACTGCGCAACCCTGTTTTGTTTCCCTGGGCGTCCTTGATGACTGTAGGCGTAAGGCCCACAAATTTCCAGGTGTCATCCTTTCGTCTAATCAAACAGGTTAATTCCGGTTGCGGCACGTCGGTTTCATAGATATCTGCAAAATGTTTGAATACCTTTTCGACATCCTTCTCATCCAGCATAACCGCTGCGTTCATACCGGTCAATTCTTCCCTCGAATACCCTGCAATGTCGTGCATGCGGTCGTTGAAAAAAGTGATATTCCCATCCGAGCCTACCTCACAATACCCTTGATCGATGTTTTCGATAATTGACCGGTAGCGGTTCTCACTGTCACGCAGTGCCTGATCGGCTACATTCCGAGCCTTTATCATCTGGTTGACGGACTTGGCCATGTTGACGAACTCTGAATAACTGAGAGCCTTTGCATCCACTAGAACAGCAGTGGAGGTCGATGTATTGAAAAACTCGACAAATTGATGGAAGTTGCCCCGGATTTTGCGCATCATCACCCGGTATACCAGGTACTGGAGAAGAAACATGGCGGAAAGGAGCAATGAAATGGTCGAAACCTCCTTCATGACCTTGTTTCTGAAAATCAACTGCTTGTTGAATATGACCCTTTCGATATCGCCAAACCAGAAACCTGCGCCAACATACCATCCCAACTCGGGTACACTTTTGGCAAAAGACCGTTTCAGCTCCACTTCCCGTGTGCTGGGATTGAACCACGAATAATCGGCCCACCCACCCCCGGGTTTCTCGATGGCTTTCAAAAAGAGCTGGTGTGAATTAATGCCGTCGAGGTCTGTCAGGAGAGAAATATCCTTGCCGATGAGATCGGGACGACTGAAGCTCATCAGCTGGATACCTTCGTGTGTTCGCACGAACAGGAATCCAGGTAACCGGCCCTTGTTATGAAACCGAATCCTGGATATCCAGCTTAGCATCTCCGACTCCTGGTCATCGCCGGGAGTCCGATGCTGTTTGCGCGTCCACCGAATATAGTCGATGGCCTTCTCCACCTCGTGCTTGAAAATCTCTTCCTGCTCCTGGATATAGGCTTTTTTAATCACCTCGCGGTCCTGACGGAAAAAATAATACTCGCCCAAAACAACGATACCACCCAGGAGGACCAAAGGAAGACTGATCATTAACAACATGTTCACCATGATCACGTCGACCAGACTTTTCTTCTTTTCCTTCATTGCATATTATTCCGATATTGTCTCAGTGATACTTTTTGCGCAAGCCCTTAAGGAACAAGCCGCCCAGCGTGAACCGCAGTTTTCCTATCCCGACTAAGTGTTCATATACCAAATACGGTCATTCGACAATGGCATATTTTGTACGGCTTGCGTAGACACCCAAAATAGCTTATAAACAAATAGTATAATTTTATCAAATTTGAATGGAGGCGTACCTGTGAAACGCGATTTTCTACACATCACTGACTTGACCACCGACGAAATTCATCATGTGCTGAGTCTGGCAACAGAAGTCAAGGCCGGAATACGGGCAGACAAAGATTATAAACCCTTCAAAGGGCTGAGCATGGCGATGATCTTTGCAAAACCCTCTGCCAGAACACGCCTGTCTTTTGAAACAGGATTCTATCTCCTGGGGGGCCACGCCATCTACCTGGGGCCATCGGACATCGACATCGGGAAACGGGAAGCCGTTAAGGACATCGCCCGGGTTGTCAGCCGATACAACCATATAATCATGGCGCGGCTCTTCTCACATACCCACATCACAGAAATGGCAGAATACGCTGATGTGCCGGTAATCAACGGCCTGACCGACTATAATCATCCTTGCCAGGTCATGGCTGACATCTTCACCATACAAGAACATCGCGGGAATCTGAATGACTTGAAAGTTGTCTATCTCGGCGATGGGAACAACGTGGTGAATTCCTGGCTGCGTCTGGCCATGAGGCTCCCCTTCCACTTTGTCTGTGCCTGTCCGGAACATTACGAGCCGGATGCTGAAACGGTTCGGGCGGCCGTTGCAGAAGGTATATCTAAAATCGAAATTGTTCATGACCCCAAAACAGCTGTAAAAGATGCCGACGTGGTGTATACAGATGTCTGGGCTTCCATGGGTCAGAAACACGAAGCGAAAGAACGGGAGAAACATTTTCAGGAATATCAGGTGAACGATGTCCTGATGGCGTCAACAGGCAGAGAAACGCTCTTTCTGCACTGCCTGCCGGCAGAAAGGGGCAGGGAGGTTACAGATTCGGTCATTGAATCGCCGGCATCGGTGGTATTTGACGAGGCTGAAAACAGAATGCACGTCCAGAATGCAATTTTATTAGCTATCACCGGCCAGGGATAGCAGACAATATAGGATACCTGGTCCTTTGGGTCAGGTCTGAGGCGATTGGCTGTGCCAAAGAAAGCCACTATTTTAAATCCAAAGCACGAATGTCGAAATTCTAAACAATACCGAATGATCAAAATACAAATGATCAAAACAAGGCTCTGAAGGTATAAGAAAAAGGCATGTGTTTGGGGTATTTGAGCATTCGATATTTGGATTTGTTTTGTATTTCGATATTCGTATTTAGAATTTTTCACATGGGATGTAAAATCTAAAGCTCTTATAGGGCATAAGCCGTGCGGGGCTCTATAGACCCGAGTATCTACGAAATGAGTTTCTTGATGCGCTCCAACAATGGTTTCCTCACGCGTACTTTAAGGAACAAATCGCCCGGCAATCCACCGCCCTTTCCGTTCTCGCCCATGCCCGCCAGTCGAATCTTCTGGCCGTCTCGCACCCCCGGGGGTATGGTAACGACAAGCTTCTTGGACCGTTTACGATGATAATACGCATATGGGCCGCCCTTTTGCGCGTAATCCGTATCGATATGGATCACCTCGAAAAAATCCCGTCCCCTTTCCGGCAAAGTTGAGTCGGATATTTTTTCAAAAGCCCGCTGCGCCAATCTGATAAGAGGGCTTTTTGCAAACGGGAGCCGTCCTTTGCCATGGGAACGCCCCCCCATGGAACCGGAAAAAACAAAGCCCCTCATGAAAAAACCGGGTCTTTTGATTTCAAAGGTCCGATAACCTTTCCCATAAAATTCCCTGAAAATGTCATGGTATCCTCGAAAACCAAAGGACTTTGCCATCTCTTCCAGAATGACGTGAATATCCGATCCACTGAAAACATCCTGTTCGGTATAGTTTTGACGGAATCGATTACGGGCAGATGATCCAAACTGTTGTCGCAGCATGTCGTACTCACGACGTTTCTGCATATCGGAAAGAACCGCGTAAGCCTCATTGATCTGCTTCATCTTCTCAGCTGCTTCAGGCGTTTCTCTGTTGCGGTCTGGATGGTATTTGAAGGCAAGGTCCCGGTATGCCTGCTTGATTTTCTCCGGCTTCGTATCCGTCGAAATCCCCAGAATTTGATAATAGTCTGTCATAGCGTTCAGGTATTTAGACATAATGATTGCCACTCACAACATGAGCAGCCTGTAACCCGCAAAAAATTATCATGGGCTCCGACGAGCATTTTTTAGGGCCCATTCTCTCCCATGATAATT
>QMMS01000096.1 GCA_003647375.1 Deltaproteobacteria bacterium | reverse complement strand
AACCCAATAAACCCAATAAACCCAATAAACGCAATGAACGCAATGAACGCAACGAACCCAATGAATACCAAGGAGAGGTAACGACAATGATGAGAAGTTTATGGACTGCGGCAACCGGGATGCAGGCACAGAATCTGAATATCGATGTGATCGCAAACAACCTGGCCAACGTCAATACATCCGGTTTTAAAAAGAGTCGCGCGGATTTCCAGGATCTGCTGTATGAAACCCTGACAGCGCCCGGGGTATCCTCCTCAGAAGCGACAGAAGTGCCAACCGGCATTCAGGTGGGGCACGGTGTACGACCGGCAGCCACCCAGCGACTTTACATACAGGGTGATTTTCAGCACACCCAGAATCCCTTTGACATGGCCATTGAAGGACCCGGTTTTTTTCAAATCCTTCAGATCAACGGAGAAACAGCGTACACGCGTGCCGGCACCTTTAAAATTGACAGTGAGGGAAGAATCGTTACTTCGGACGGATTTTTAATGGAACCGGAGATAACAATCCCGGGGGATTCTATCTCCGTTCACGTGGGAACGGATGGTACGGTGTCCGTTCTGCAACCGGGATCGGCTGAGGCCGTCGATGTCGGCACCATCGAACTGGCCAGATTTACCAATCCGGCGGGATTGACCAGTATCGGTCGGAACCTGCTCCTCCCGTCTACCGCCTCGGGGGATGCCACTGTGGGAACACCCGGCGAGGATGGGCTGGGGACGATTGCCCAGGGGTATGTTGAGATGAGCAATGTCAATGTCGTGGACGAAATGGTCAGTATGATTACAGCCCAAAGGGCTTATGAACTCAACAGCAAGGCCATTCAAACATCGGATGAAATGCTTCAGATAGCCAACAATATAAAGCGATAGTCTAAAATGATGAAACTAGTGTGTTCCCACAAACAGTTCCAGAGAGTTTTAAGGCTGGGCATCTGGTTCGCGTTGACCCTGTTCGTTCTGTCCTCAGCCGGACTGACGTCCGGTGCCCCCGTTCGGGCATTCATCGATATGCTGCCCCGTGTCACTGTGGACAACGATCCGGTATTGCTTGGAGACATTGCGGTTATCAGGGGTCAGGACGCAACACTGGTTTCCGAACTGAAAATGCTGGTGGTGGGCAGGGCACCCTTGCCCGGAAAATCCAGACAGCTCGAGGCCGCCTACGTTGCCCTGAGACTGAAGCAGAACGGCATCCCGGTTGACCAGGTGGCCCTGAATGAAACCACTCCGACTACGGTGGTTCGGAACAGCACCATTGTGAGTCGGGACCAGGTCAAGAGCGTCATCAGGAATGCGCTTCTTCGGGAGGATTTTTTTCAGGGACGACGGGGTGTGGTCCGGGATATCAGGGTTACTGACGATCTCGTTGTCCCGCCGGGCGATCTCTCTTACCGGGTGACATTTGCGGAAAAATCCATCCGGTCCAACAAAATTCCGGTGTCTGTGGCCGTGTTTGTGAACGGCAAGCAATACCGCAAAATCTGGGCAACCCTTCTGGCGGACATTCTTCAGGAGGTCGTGGTGCTGAAGCATACCATGCGCAGATATCAACGCATCACAGCGGATGATATTCAATTGGTGGACAAGAACCTGGCAGATATTCCGCAAAACGCCATAACAAGTGACCAGGACATCCTTGACAAACGGATTACCAAGTCTCTGTTGTCTGGGACTGTTCTACGGACAGATATCGTCGAGTTGCCACCCCTGGTCAAGAGAGGGGATATCGTAACGGTCAAAGCGGTATCAGGAGCACTGTTGGTCACGACCCTTGGAAAAGCCAAGAGCAAGGGGCGCCAGGGGGAACGTATCAAGATTGTCAATATCGATACGAAGAAAGAATTATATGGTTATGTGGTGGATGCGAAAACCGTAAAAGTTGTGTTTTAAACCTAAAGAAATGCGATCCTGTTTTAAGGAGAACGCGTGAAGGTGAAACCATTCAGGATAAAAAAAGCTTGTGAAGCTTTCGGGTTCGTCGTACGCGGTGTGATCGGGGTTTTTGTCATGGGATTGATGCTGGGGTGCGGAACCATCTTCAAGGATCAAGCCCCGGCGCCTGACCAACCACAAGCGGCAACCATAGTGCCCAAAAGTGTTTCGGCCACGCCAGAGCCAACTCCCGATGGTGTGGTCGTGGCAGCATCCTTTCCTTCAGCGACGGATCCGAACACGATGATTCCGGATTCCCTTTGGAAAACCGACAGTGCTTTTGGATCGCTTTTTATCAGTCAGAAAGCACTCCATGTGGGTGATATCGTCACCATTCGAATCGTGGAATCTTCCAGTGCCTCCAACAAAGCCAATACCACCACCGAGAGAGAGTCCTCCATAAAAATTTCGACGCCCGAATTTTTTGGTGCTGAAGACGAGGTGCCGTCGAGTTGGTTGTTCAATCCTTTGGGGAATTTGAGTGCGGGGTTTGGGAGCGATTTTGAGGGTGATGGAGAGACAAATAGAAGCGGAGATCTGACGGCTTATATCACATCCAAGGTCACGGAAGTCCTCCCCAATGGAAATCTCAGGATTCTGGGTGCCCGGGAGGTTGCTGTCAACAACGAGAAACAGTTTATCCATATTTCCGGCATCATCCGCAGCAGGGATATATCAACGGACAATATTATCTTGTCCACATACATTGCCGATGCCAAAATAGAATACAGTGGCAGAGGTGTTATTGACGACAGACAGAAACCGGGCTGGTTGGCAAATCTTTTCAATAAGTTATGGCCGTTTTAGCGTTTGGCGGAAAATCTGACAATATGGTGTATAAAAAAGAAGATATCATGAAACGAGTACGTATGTTTACCCGGTGGGTTGTGTTGCTGCTGATGGTGACCGTATCGACTGCCAATGCAGCCAGGATAAAGGATATTGTTTCCATCAAAGGGGTCAGGTCCAACCAGCTCCTCGGCTATGGTCTTGTCATCGGCCTGGATGGAACCGGGGACGGCAACAAAGCGGTATTTACCAAACAGTCCATTGTCACCATGCTCGAAAGAATGGGAATGACCATCGACGCGGATGAAGTTCGGGTTGAAAACGTGGCGGCCGTCATGGTGACGGCGGAGCTGCCGCCCTATGCACGTGTGGGCAGCCGTGTCGATGTCTTGGTGAGTTCTATCGGCGACGCTTCGAATTTGCAGGGGGGAACACTCCTTTTGACCCCCCTCAAGGCAGTCAACGGTATTGTGCATGCGGTGGCACAGGGGCCCATCAGCACCGGGGGGTTTGAGGCCAGTGGTAGCGGTGCCAATATTCAGAAAAATTTTCCGACTGTTGGGCGTGTCGCCAACGGGGCTATGATTGAAAAAGAAATAGCCGCCAATTTTATTTCAAATGGATCCTTCTCGTTGAGTCTGCTGGAAGCGGATTTTACAACGGCCGCCAGGATAGCCCAGGCCATCAACACCTCTTTTTCAGCTTCCATTGCAGTCACACCCAATCCCGGTACGATCAACGTCAGGATACCCCAATCCTATGAGGAGCGGATTGTCGAACTTGTTATGCGGGTCGAGGGCCTGCTGGTCAACCCCGACAACGTCGCAAAGGTGGTGATCAACGAGCGAACCGGTACCGTGGTGATGGGGGAAAATGTCAGGATCGGCATCATTGCCATTGCCCATGGAAGTTTGAGTGTACAGATCAAGGAATCATCGAATGTTTCCCAGCCACTGCCATTTTCCGAAGGGCAGACCGTTGTTTCGCCGGATACTTCCATAACGGTTGAAGAAGGAAATGGCCGGCTGTCGGTCGTGGACACGGGGGTTAGTCTTGGAGAGGTGGTCAGGGCTTTGAATGCTCTAGGTGTTACGCCTCGAGACCTGATCGCGATTCTGCAGGCTATCAAAGCGGCCGGTGCCCTGTCGGCGAAACTGGAGGTCATTTGATGCCGTTCCCCCTGATGACTTATGGACTCGAGACGGATCCATCGATGTCCCGCTTACAGACGCGCCCGGTGGCAGGTGGAAAAACAGACACACCCGGTTCGTCAATAATGAAGGACAAGGGTCTGGACGAGGCTTGCAGTGAATTTGAATCTTTATTTATTTATCAGCTGTTGAAAGAGATGCGCGCATCGATTCCCGGGGACGGGTATCTGGGAGAAAGCACGCAATCAAAAACCTATACCTCGATGTTTGATATTGAAATAGCACGGGAAATATCCAATCAGAGGGGTATTGGATTGGCTGATTTTCTCAGACAGCAGCTGGCAAGTCGGCTTGGTGACACCGAGTCGAAGCAGACCCAAAAAAAGATTGATATTTATTAAAGTTTTTCCATGTTCTGCCGATAATATCTTATAGGAAGGATAAACCGTTTTCCGGCAGAAATCGCCTGGACCGATAAAAGGATTTTCCATGGAGATTACAGAAAAAAAGGCACTTGCCAGTCTTGATAGTTATATCAAGAATATTGACGCCCAAAGGAAACTGAAACAATCTTCGCGTCAGATGGCACCGGTGACCGATAAAGAGGGCGATAAGGTCGAGTTGTCAGCCGAGGCAAAACAGATTCAGACGGCCGGCAGACTCATAAAATCAATGCCGGAAATCAGAGAGGAGAAAGTTGCCCACATTCGGAATCAGCTCAAAACAGGCACCTACCAGCTCGATCCCGGCAAGATAGCAGCCGCCATGCTCAAAGAAGCCCTGTCTGACGAAAATACCTAATCCAATTGATATTTATCAAGTGGGCTTACCCCGACTCCAGCTGACCCGATTGATTCCTGATTGCCGGGAGATGGATTGTAAGGAAAACACTATGGAACAGTTGCTTAACAGGTTATTGATGCTTCTGATGGACGAAGTCGGGCTGTATCAATCCCTTCTGGCTGTCTACCAGGACGAACGACAAGCCCTCCTGTCGTTTGCGTTGGACAATATCACGGCAACCTCCAAGAAAAAAGAAAATCTGATTCTGAAAGTTAAGATTCTCGAAGAACAACGGATACATATCATCGATCAGATAGCAGAGAGCTTGAAGCATCCGGCATCGGATCTTACCCTTACCCGTTTGGCGGAAAAGGTGGATATTCGTTATTCATATAAACTATCGACTCTGGGGGCTGAATTATCATCGGTGCTGGAAGAAATGGGGGCATTGCACCGTGCCAACCGGTCGCTGATAACCCATTCCCAGGGACTTGTCAGCGGCTCTCTGGCACTTTTAAACAATAATCTGGCGCCCGATCCTGTTTATCATCGGGACGGCAGTGTTTCAACACAGGGACAAAACGGTCGCTTGCTTACACGTACGATTTAAACTGCCCGGGCTATAGCGGGAGGATAACGCTGAAGCCCGGCAAGAGGCTATATGACAACTATTCAAAACATACTGGGAATTGGTCGGACAGCTCTTCTGTCCCAACAAAAAGCCATTGATATCACAGGAAGAAACATCGCTAATGCGGATACCGAGGGATACAGCCGTCAGCGGGTGACGTTTTCTACACTGGATGGGAACTATTTTACGAGTGGTGTTGCCGGGGTGGATATTGAGCGAGTCTATGATCGATATCTGGAAAACCAGCTCAGTAGCGCGATTCAAACCTCGGGAAGATGGGAATCCCAGCAGGACGGTCTGGAAAGAGTTGAAATTTTTTTCGATGAATCATCGGGTACGGGTCTGAGCGAGCGGCTCAATGCTTTCTGGAATGGGTGGATGGATCTTGCCAACAACCCCCCCGGCCAGGTGGAGCGGAGTCAACTGCTGGCCAGGAGCCGGGAGATGGTCAGCCTGTTCAATGGACTTTCCGGAAATCTTCGTCAACTTCAAGGAGACACCAATGCCGCCATCCAAGATGCGGTGGAGAGCATCAACCGGATTTCCGGGCAGCTGGCGGACCTGAATGGCCAGATACGCCAGGCTGAACTGGAAGGGCGGGACAGCAATGGCATGCAAGACAGCCGGACGCAGCTCCTGAAGGGCCTTTCTGAACTGATCGATGTGGCAAGTTATGAAAAAGCGGACGGGACTCTCTCTGTTTCAATCGCCTCGGGAATGTCCCTGGTTGAGAACACGGGTTTTACGCAACTTGATACAACTCCGGGTAGCGATCCCTTCCAGGATGACATCGTGTGGGTGGACAGCCAGGGAAACACAACCATTATCACGGATCAAATCATTGACGGTCAGCTCAAGGGTCAGCTCGAAGTCAGGGACACGATCATACCGGATATCATGGGTCGGCTCGACCAACTGGCAGGCGACATCATTTCAGAAGTGAATGCACTTCACGTCAACGGTGTCGGGCTTGACGGCACACAAAATGATTTTTTTACAGGGTCGTCAGCATTGGATATGGCGGTGAATACGGTAATCTTGAATGATCCGGGGAAAATTGCGGCAGCGGATCCCGCAGAAGGTCTTCCCGGGGGAAACGATGTCGCTCTGGCCATTGCAGGGCTGCAGGCGGCATTGACCATGGACGGGGGCGAGTCAACCTTCGGTCAGTATTACAGTTCTCTGGTCAGTGATATCGGCAGTGCGCTGCAGACCGCTAATACGAGTTCACTTCACCAGGATGATATCACGGCCAGTCTGGCCGCTTATCGCGAATCGGTTTCCGGGGTTTCCCTGGATGAGGAGATGGTCAATCTCATTAAATACCAGAACGCTTTTGCAGCGGCCGCTCAACTCATCAATGTGGCTGATGAAATGATGGAAACCGTCGTTAATATGATTTGAGCAATTAGCAGTAAGCTTAGAGCATTAAGCTGTTAACCCCTTAGAGCCTAAAGCTTACTACTTATCGCTTACCGCTCAAAAGGAGTCTTTTTTGCGCGTAACCCATCAAACAGCATCCGCTTCCGTCATTAACAATATGAGACGACAGAGCGGACAGATACTGAAAACCCAGGAAACCATCGCTTCGGGCAAACGAATCAACCGGTCTTCCGATGACCCCCGTGGTATGGCCCGGATTCTGGACATGCGACAACTCTTGTCTACGTTGAACCAATACCAACGCAATACCACTCAGGGGGAATTGCGTATCGATACGCTCGAAACGACCCTGGCCGCGGTAGATGATTTTGTTGCAAAAGCCAGGGGAATTGTGGCACACGCCAACCAAAATACAGACATGCAGGCTGCTCTGGCGGGTGAAGTGGCTAAGATCCGTGAACAGGTGATTCAGTTGGCCAACAACCGTCTGGGAGACACTTATCTGTTCGCTGGTCACAACACCGACACAGCACCTTTCCTGGACGATGGTACCTACACGGGCGATGGTGGTTCCTATCATATCCGGGTTGGGCAGACATCGGAGATGGTCCTGCAGGTGGATGGAAATACCGTATTCAAGGACACCGAAGACATCTTCTTGATATTGGAAAATTTACAGACGGCCCTTGAGAGCAGCGACAGTGTTCAGATTCAAAACCAGGCCGCACCGCTTGCTCGAATCCAGGAGCATTTACAGGCCGTTCGTGCCGACATAGGTGGAAACAAGGACCAGCTGGAGGTTAGCGGCAATTACTTGGACAAATTCATCCTTAACATGGAAACGTATCTGGCGGACCTGGAAGAAGCGGATCTCACGGAAGCGGTTCTGGCTTTACAGTTTCAGAATACGGTTTATGAAGCGGCGCTTGTGGCGGCCGCTGACTTGATACAGCCGAGCCTGCTTCAATTCCTGCGATAATAGATGGATAATTCACGACATACACCTCTGATCGTTCTTTTGCTTATCCTGTGGATACCCCTTGCAGCAGTAGCCATGACCGGGGAGCAGGTCCTGCGCTTGAAACAGGCCGGGGTAAGTGATGAATCGATCCAGCTGATGATCCAGGAGAAAAGTATCGAAACCGTCTCTTTGACCATCCAGGAGGTCGTGGACATGAAAGCGGCCGGTATCGGTGAAGATACCCTGCAATTGATGATCAGAGGTCTTTCTTTCATGAAGGACAACCAACCGGTTGTCTATGAGAGCCCCTCCAAGGGCCTGCGGATCACATCGGCGAGTGATCTGCTCATGCTCAAGGAGGCCGGGTTCAGCGATGAGACCATTCGTGCCATTGTGACTGTCGCCTCGGAAGATGAAGACCAGCAGAACTATGAACAGGCCCGGCGCATACTCGAACGCTTGAACCTCTGGGTTTCCCCCTCCCACCGTCGTCCGCTGAAACAACGTCGGTAAATCTAAGCGACCTGTAGCATCATACAGCCTATGGTTTTTATATTTGATTGAGATTGGGCATGGCGCCCAGGATGATCTCGACACGGCGGTTTTTTTGTCGACCCTGGGGGTTGTCGTTGGTATCCAAGGGGCGGTGCTCACCAAAGCCCATGGTGGAGATGCGATGGGGTTCAATGGATCCCTCAGACAGAAAAAAATCGGCCACAGAGGCCGCCCGGGCCATGGAGAGTTGAAGATTGGTCTTGAACTGGCCGCCTTCTTTCAGAGGAACATTGTCGGTATGTCCCGCAATGATAATGTTTTCTTTATTCTTTCTGAAAACTTCGGCTATTGTTGCAAGCAGGGGCATCATGGTTTCCCGGATATCGGCCCTGCCTGAATGAAAGGTGCTTTCGCCCATCAGCCGGATTCGAACCTTGTATTCATCGGCATCGTATTCAATAGAGTTTCCCAAACCTCCAAAGCTGTCCTGGATGGCCTGGCGGACCTGCTCGAGAATATCGGTTTCTTTGGAAAGAGTGATGGCTTCCTGATCAAAATTCTTTGCTATGATTTTCTGACCTTTGGGAATGTCGAACACCTGTTTTTTACGTTGAACCCCAAAGGCGTTCTGCATGGACCCGGAAAGTTCTTTGTATTTCTGACGGTCCATCTCAGAAAATGAAAGCAGCAGAACAAAAAAACAGAGCAGCAGGCTCATGAGATCACCAAATGTGACAACCCATAAGGGTGCGCCTTCCTCGACAACCTCTGCAGGCTCCGGGTCCGGTTTACCCATTGGAAGTCTCCTGGCTACTCTTTTCCGCGCTATTCTTTTCCCGCTCTTTGGGTGACAGATAGATTTTGAGTGATTCCTCGAGTACCATGGGAGCTATCCCTCGGCTGATACCGATGGCGGATTCGAGAACGATGTTTTTATTGATGCGTTCCTGTTGGCTTCTTAAGTACAATTTATCGGCGAGCGGTAGACATACAAGGTTTGCAATCACCGCACCGTAGAGAGTCGTCAGCAGCGCCACCGCCATGGCGGGTCCGATAGCGCCAGGTTCGGACATGTTGGCCAACATCTGCACCAGGCCGATGAGGGTTCCGATCATGCCAAACGCTGGTGCTGCTGCGCCCATGCCTTTGAATACATTCTGTCCGATGGTGTGGCGCTGGATGGTCAAACGGATGTCCTTGTTGAGCATATCTTCAATCAGGCCTTCATCAAAGCCGTCGGAAAGGTACTGCAGGGCTTTGGCTGAAAACTTGTCCTTGGTCTCTACTTTTTCCAGGGAGATCAATCCTTCCTTCTTGGCGACCCGGGTGTAATCGATCATTTCTTGAATGATGTTTTCCGGGGGGTCGAGTTTGTAAATAAACGCTTTCATACCCACGGCGATTGAATTGATGACATCCTTGAGGGAAAACTTCACGAAACATGCTGCCAGGGTGCCGCCCACGACGATCAGCAGGCCGGGAAAGTTGATAAACATGACCGCGCTTCCTCCCATGACAATGGCCGAGAGGACCAGCAAGGAACCGCCGAATAATCCGATGATGGTTGCAATATCCATAGGTTTTTTTCACCTACCACTTGTATACATAAAATTTATTGGGAATATATCCCCTTTCGTTATATTGACTAAGCTTATCGATCATAGCTGCGGTTATCTTGGTTTGAAATGGCATGGCCATGGCACCACCTTTCAACCGGATATTTCGTGCCAGGACCATTCCTTCGGCAAGGTCTTCGAATCGGATTTCCTGATATTTTTTCCGAGCGTCCGCCACCATGTTATCAAGATTTAGCTGGACCAGATACGCATAGAGACCAGGATCGAGCTGATATCCCATAAATCGCTGCAGGTGTGTGGGGATATCTTCCAGAGGATACTTCCCCCGGTGAACGAGGTTGTCATAAGTTGAAACCGCTGCGATGATTTTTGCCAGCAGGGGGATCTGATTTCCTGCCAAGGCATCTGGAAATCCTTTTCCATTATACTGTTCGTGATGCATCCTTACCAGTGCGGCAATCGGGCGAAGTTTTTCATTCTCATTCAGGATGCTTTCACCTTGAATGGGGTGTGAAAGATAGAGAACCCGCTCCCTGGCGGTCATTTCGGTTCTTTTCTTGGCCAGCAGACTGGCGGGAACGCAGACCATGCCGATGTCGTGGAGCAATCCAGCGGCCCGAATAGTGGGGTAGGCATCCGCTGAGATACCGGGATGTCGCTGGGCCAATCTGACCGAGGCTTCCGCTACCCGTCGGGAATGGTCACCCAGGTCTTCGTTGTAGACATTCACCAGATGTGACAGCATGCGAACGGTTGGATAATATTCCTTTTTTAATGTCTCCCGGTCACGGTCTATCTGATGCTCCAGTCTGGCGACCCTGGCACCTATGGCGACGCGGATGGTTAAATCAATAGGACTAACCGGTTTTCGAATATAGTCGTTAACAACGGTCCCGAGGCTTTGGATGAGATCGTTGTTGGTTTCCTGATCGCTGATGAGGATGGTGTATATGTTTGTTTTGAAGCCACCCTGGTAGACGCGTCGGCAGAGTTCAATACCGTCCATCTTTGGCATGTCCCAGGCTGTTATTACGATATCGACCGGCTCTGACTGGATCAGTTTCAACGCAGCAGCACTGCTTTGAGCCAACAGCAGATCATATTTGCTATTGCTCAAAGTCTCTTCATAGGTGTTCAGAGCCCTTGAATTATTGTCGACAATCAGAATTTTCATATGGGGTACTCAAACAGCTGAACGTTCTCGTCATTTAAATGTTGGTACTCGGGATCGGTCATTCGGTTTTTGAACCCGAAAAGAGCACACACTGTATTCCATATCGGCAGTTTGGCCATAAAACTTGAGTGAAAAATGTGTTCGCGAGACATGGATCATGGAAATCGGACAATCAAGAGATTTGAGGGAGAATGTCTTCAGGAGAATTATCAGACTTGGAGATCGATGATGCGGCCTTTGTCGGAGTGGATTACAGACCACCAGTCACTGTGGTAAAAAATCTGGTGCTGGAGATTTTCAAATATCCGTTTAACACCCGGATTCAATTCCAGTGGGTTGAATGATGTACCCGCATGACAGTTGGACTTTTTCCGAAAGGTCACCGGGTGAGCAGATGTCCTGCTGCGTTGAATGATGGCCTGGTAAAGCACCAGTTCCTGAATTTTTTTTTGATCGAATGGATTGTCCATCTGTCTAAATATATTTGTCGGTGAAGATATATATGCTCGAAGTGACAACCTGCTTTTTTTTGCTTCCGTAATGGCGTCTGTTTCTTATTCTTGCACAAAATGTGCCCGCTGCCATGATTCAGACTGTTTTTCTGTTTTGCGTCTACATCTTGTGTATCCACTGCCGGTGTATACACGTGGATAGGAAATATATTTCTTGGAATTATGTAGAAAAATACCTAATTCTCCGTATTCGAGAACGCACGAGAAAGGAAAAAAGACCATATCTAAAATAATGGTGGGAAAACAATTAAGATTTAGGCGTGAGGATATTAGGCTGTGGTTAAAAAACCAGTAAAGAAAAAAAGACTTTGATACAAAGGAAAAGGGCAATGTAAAAGGATATTGAAAATATTTTGGTCGAGAAGGAGGGGGACATCCTTATTTAAGAAGTATTCCAAAATTTGAACATGTTGGAGCTGTCAGCAATATTTATCAGTTCGATTGGTCGTCAGTTTTTGTCCATATTCGCATCTTTGTTTCAGCTAATATTTTTTCAATCAAGGTGTAATACGGACTATCTTCAGAAATGGTATTTTTGAGGAATTCAGCGTGGTATTCAATTTTCTCCAATGCTTCTGATTGTTCCTTTATGATTTTTTCATATTCCTTTTGTGTACCAAATACATGATCAATTCTGGAACCCAATTTTTTAAGCAGTATATTTGTCTGTTCCTCCGGAAGATCGTGCGTGTTTTGCAACAAACTTAATACATTGTTGTGAAGTGTCTTGAATGACTGTAATGTTTCATGTGAAGATAAAAAAGATTTATATTCTGCCAGGCGTTCGATCTTTTCCGACAGGTCATCAATCTCAAACGGCTTCGAGATGTAATCGAAAGCACCCAGTTTTATGGCCTCCACGGCGGTGTTTATATTGGCATATCCCGTCAATATGATGACCTCGGTGGAGGGGAAGCGTTCTTTGATGTCTTGCAGCAGGGTCATGCCGCCTTCAGGGTTTCCGGCATTATCCGGAAAATTTTTATCTAACAGAACGAGGTTATATTCTTTCTTTTCAATAAGAGATAAAGCACTGTTATAACTTTGTGCCAAATCGACCCGATGATCCAGTTTAATGATGAATTCTTCCAGAAATTCTAATATATTTTTATTGTCATCAACAACAAGGATTTTCATGGTTTGCTCTTTTCGACTTAGCTGGACTTTCGTTTTTTTACATATCCGTCAATCCATGTTTTTCAAAACCTTACTTAAGATATCTGAAGTTTCCCAGTTTTGTATTGCGTCGGGCAGCAGGGCGACCGGCGCGATTGGCTAATATGTTCAATAATAACAGTTGGTTAATAGGCGCCGGAAGCGATTTGTAACCCATTGATATCATTGGATATATTTGATCCACTTTTTACTGAAATAGCTATATTTGACTGATATTTCAAGTAGTTATTGTTGATTGCGAGGCCAAGTTGTGATATGGTTGTTATTGCTAATAATGACCTCACAACGAAAGGCCTCGCATGATCATACTACACGACATTCTCAAAAAACTCAAAAATGAATTTGTAAATTCTCGAAAAGGTGCTGAACGAGGAATTTGGTTTATTTACACCATCGTTGCCATCATCGTTCCCTTCACTTCTTCGAAAACTTCAAATTTACTTCGATGCCTTAAAGGTTTGTTCGGGTTTGCCGGCATTCGTAAAAAACGGTACTACACGTTCATGGCATCGCCCAAGATCCCATGGCAACGGCTTTGGCAGTGTTTGTGGGAGATGATTCCCGCACCGTTGACAGATGACAGGCTGCCGCCCTTGCAAAAAAAGTGGGCTTGCCCAGCCCACAAGGAACGGTGCAATGGTAATCTTTTCTGCAGTCAAACTCAAGGACCTTTTCGAAAAAGAACGCGATTATCCATGGCAAAAGCCGGAGACCTGCCCGCGTTGCAACAGCCGCCGTTTATGGGGTCATGGTTTTGCCGAAGCACTTTTTGATGGCTACACCCAGCCACTTTTGCTTAAGCTTTATCGGTGTCCGGATTGTGGGTGTGTAACTCGTCTGCGGCCCAAGGGGTATTTTAAACGGTTCCAGGCGCAGGTTGAAACGATCCGGTCAAGTATCGTCTTCAAAGCAACAGCCAATCGGTGTTTACCGTACATCAGTCGTACCCGCCAGGGCCACTGGCTCAGAGCCTTGAGAAAAAGAATCGCAGCCTATCTGACACAGACCTTTGTTGAAGGTGTCGTGGCCGGGTTTGATACCCTTTTGCAACTAGGGCAGATCCCGGTCAGCCGATCGATTTAATCAGCCGACGCCTGCATTTTTTAGCCACCCCACCGAACAGTGTCATTTTT
>QMMS01000095.1 GCA_003647375.1 Deltaproteobacteria bacterium | reverse complement strand
CGTCAGGGTAACGATTCTTTTACCTGTCTCCGCCACCTGTGTTTCAACGCGTGCCCGGACTTTTTTTCTGACGAAAAAAGGCACTTTTTTCACTGCGTTTTCAGCATCTTTTGTCCACTCCATGGTCATGCCCCCTCCCGAGAACAACCTGACGGTTTTTTAGTTATTGGCTCTTAGCTCTTGGCTGTTATAGGGGTTGTCGTAAATATATTCCGAATAAGTCCCTCAGCTCCAGGGGATTCCATATTTTTTTCAAAAGGACATATCAAACAAAACCTTGTCTTGTGCCCACCGGATTGATGATGAAATACGACCGGTTGTTAGTAAGATAAGGCCGCAGAAACATCATCAATCCGGCAGGGCACTACGCTAGTGATGCAGATTGATCATGATATGTCCTTTTGAAAAAAATATGGAATCCCCTTTTCGGTGTAACCGGATCGTTATTTTGACAAATGCTATAACTGACCAAGAAACTAACAGCCATGAGCCATATTTATTATCACAAAGTGGTATACAGCCATTGATTTAAGTCAAAAATGTGATATAGGTGCTGCAATATCATCATATGAGATGGAAAGGCGATTTAATTTTGACATTGTTTTAAGCGATACCTATTTTATCGGGAATATTTTTCAAAATCCACTAAAAAGGTGATTCAGGCAATCCATGGCAGCTAAGAACCCCATCTGGAAATTTTTTGTGTCGATTAGGCTAACCGTTGTGTTGCTGCTGTCCTTGGCGGCGACATCCATCATTGGTACCCTCGTGCCTCAAAATGCGAGCCCCGAGGCCTATTTCCATGAATACGGCGCCTTTCTTTATCGCCTGTTCGACATCCTGCATATTTTTGATATGTATCACTCGTGGTGGTTTCAGCTGCTGCTTCTGCTACTTACCGTCAACATCATTACCTGCTCCATCGATAGACTTATCCGTACATGGGAACTGATATTTCCGAAAGAAACATCATTCAAGCTCTCGGCGTTTCAAAATCTGAAACAAAAAGAGAGTTTCACGGACCCCAGGCTGCCGAAAGAACTGGAAAACGAATTTACCGCTATTGTTACCAAAGCGTTTGGCCCCCCCAGAGTTGAAAAAACAGACCAGGGCTTTTCTCTGTTTGCGGAAAAATGGCGCTGGACCCGACTGGGTGTCTATATCGTACATTCGAGTATTTTATTTCTTATCGCCGGCGCCATGATCGGCTCGATGTTTGGATTCGAAGGGTATGTGAATATCCCGGAAGGTGAGCGTATCGACCACGTGCAACTCAGGAATTCCGACCGGGTTCAGCATCTTGGCTTTGACATCCAGTGCAACGATTTTAATTTGACCACTTATAAGAACGGTGCACCCAAAGAATACCGGTCCAGCCTGACGATTTTGGAAAACGAGAAAACCATCCTTACGAAAGATATTATTGTTAATGACCCGCTGCGGTATAAGGGGATTAGCATATTCCAGTCGAGCTACGGAGAAATACCAGCTGAACAGGCGGAAACGCCATCTTTTTCTGCTGATGATATCCAGCTTGCCTTTTTTGTGAATGCTTCGGGAATGGTTTACAAGCAAAAAGCCGAGGTCGGAAAGCCCCTGGAAATTCCGGAAGGAATGGGAAAGTTCGTTGTCATGGAGGTCAAGGAATCGGCTTCGTTTATGGGGCAGAATATCGGAGAAGCCTTGATCGGGATCCTAACCCCTGTGGCCGGCGAACCTGTAGAGGTTATCCTGCCGATTCATTTCCACAATTTCGACAAAATGAGAAGAGGAAAAGTGGTTATTTCGGTCGTCCATCAGAACGAAAAACAGTCCCTTGAAAAGAAACCCGGAAAAAAGCGATATTATACCGGCCTACAGGTGGTCAAAGACCCCGGTGTCTGGGTTGTTTATACGGGATTTATTGTCATGATAGTCGGAATCATCATTACGTTTTTTATGTCTCACCAGCGCCTTTGCGTCGACGTCAGCCGAAAAGGAAGCAAAAGTCGGATCATGGTTGCGGGGACAGCCAACAAGAATAAATTGGGAATGGGAATAAGAGCAGAAAAGATCGCACGACGGCTGGGTAAACCTAAAAATTGAACCGCATAAAGCGACAATGTCGCGTTCGATAAAATCGTCACACGATTTTATTCTGAGGATGGATATGAACAGTTCTGAATTATTGTCTGTCGTAACGTTTGGTTATGGAATTGCAGCGACGCTGTACTTGGTTTCGTGGATATTTCAAAAACCGTTTTCCAGCCAACTTGCCAAATGGGCTTCCATATTGACGGTTATCGGGAATCTGGCGGGTTTTTTCATGCGTTGGGCGGAATCGTATGATCTTGGCATCGGCCATGCTCCCTTGTCCAACATGTATGAATCCCTGGTTTTTTTCGCTTTGACCATCGGGGTTATCTATCTGTTCGTGGAATACCGTTATCGGAACCCGATGATAGGGACTTTTTCGGCACCCATTGCTTTTCTGGCAATGGCCTATGCTTCGATGTCACCCAATATCAGTGATCGCATCCAGCCATTGGTTCCAGCCTTGAAGAGCAACTGGCTCATTGCGCACGTGTTTACCTGCTTTTTGGGATATGCCGCATTTGCTATCGCGTTTGGCATCAGTATCATGTACCTGCTAAAGCAACGGGAGCACCCGGGCGGCGAGGGACTATTGGCATACCTCCCTGAATTGAATGTATTGGATGACCTGACACACCGTATGGTTCTGTTCGGATTTCTGTTTCTTTCTGTCGGTATTATCACGGGGGCTGTATGGGCCAACTCGGCCTGGGGGAGCTATTGGTCCTGGGATCCAAAGGAAACCTGGTCTCTCATTACCTGGTTTATTTATGCAACCCTTCTGCATGCCCGGCTGATACGGGGGTGGTATGGTAAAAAGATCGCCTACCTTTCGGTTATCGGGTTCGTGGCCACGCTGTTTACCTATTTTGGTGTGAACTATCTGCCGGGGCTGCATAGCTATGGCTCATTCTAACCTAAGTTGAGCGATTGCCGATCTCACCGCATCTACTGCGTCAGATGCCATACCGCATAGTTCACTATAGCGGAACAGCATCTTCCTTGTAGCTACGGCAACCTCGACAATCGCTCATCTTAGGTCTATGTAAAATCGTAACACGATTTTATTTTTGGAGGGGAAATGATCGAAATTCATCTGTATGGCAAACTGCGTAAGACCTTGCGTGACAATATATATAGGGAAGGCAATGTTCTGCGGTTTTCTCCAGAACCCGGTGAAACCATGGCATCTGTATTGGAGCGTGCAGGTATATCAACGGAAGATATCTACAGTCTCTTTCTGAACGCCAGAATACTCGCTGCCCGTAGCAATATGGTGCGATGGCTTGGATATCAGCAGGTTGGGGCCGATCCTTTGTCCTGGGATCTGAATGTTCCGGTTTCGCCAGGTGATCGAATCGGTGTATTCGGGCGCGACATGGCTGCGCTGGTGGTATGACAATTTACGTTGGTGGCACCAGAAAATTATCAAGCGCCAGCTGGAGTTCCGCCATGGCGGTGGGGTTGGCGGAGAGGCTGCCGGAGAAGGCTTTCAATGCTTTTTCAGCCCGGGCATGATAATCGACATTTGATGTGAATGCTCCCAGTCGAAGCAGGTTCATTGTGGCGATGGCATTGCCGGAAGGCAGGGCACCGTCATGCTTCGGTTTCTCTCTGGCGATCAGGCCTTCGTGGTCGATGCTTGTCATGAAAAATCCACCGTTTTCTCTATCTTCAAAATACCGGGCAAGTATTTTTTCTATTTCAATGGCTTGCCCCAGCCAGTGAATCTCATGGGTCGCTTCATACAGGTCGAGCATACCTGCAATCAGGAAGGCATAGTCATCCAGATAGCCGTTATGTCTTGCGAGGCCATCCATGTAACTCCGTCGCAGCCTCCCATCGGTATAGAGATGATCCAGAATGAACGTTGCGGACCGGACCGCACTTGCCAGATAGACCGGCTCGTTTAGAACGAAGCCGGCTCTTGCAAATGCCGTTATCATCAAGCCATTCCAGGCGGTGAGGATCTTTTCGTCTCTCAGAGGGGGTGCGCGATGTTCGCGTTCGCTTCGCAACATCTTGAGTGCCTTTTCAATTTGAGAACGCAGGTGATTTTTTTCCAGACCCAAGCGCTTGACCAAATCCTGTATGGATTCAGGGGTGTTGAGGATATATCGACCCTCGAAGTTGGGAAACGAACCGACAGCATGGGTTTCTCTAATCAGGCCGGCAAGATCCGGACCTAACCGTTTCTCGATTTCTTGAGGCGTCCAGGTAAAAAAATATCCTTCTTCCCGGTGTCCTTCGGGTGTCAGACTGTCCGCATCCGTTGCTGAAAAAAAAGCGCCGCCTGGCGATGTCATATCCCGCCGCACATAATGGAGAACTTCCTCGACGATACGCCTGTATTCCGGGTTTCCCGTCACCTGATACCCTTCCAGATAATCCATGACCAGCAAGGCATTGTCGTAGAGCATCTTTTCAAAGTGGGGTACCAGCCATTTTTCATCGGTTGCATAACGATGAAACCCGCCTCCCACGTGGTCATAGAGTCCGCCTGCGGCCATCTTGTCCAATGTCTGTGTGGCCATATTCAGTGCATCGGAATTCTTAAAGCGCCAGAAGTAACGAAAGAGAAAACGGACAGGGAGAGAACTTGGAAATTTCGGCGCACCGCTGAGGCCCCCGTTAACCCGATCAAAGCGGTCATGGTAGGATTGAAACGACTGTTGCATGATAGCTTCACCCGGGATCTGCGCACCGGCATCCGGTGCCAGCATCTGTTTGACCACATCCGTCAGTTGCTGACTGGTCTGGTTTACCAGGTCCTTACGGTCCTGGTAACTTTCCCTTATTTTTTTCAACAGCGTCAGAAAGCCAATACTCCCTCCGCGGTCACCATCCCGGGCAGGATAATACGTTCCGCCGTAAAAGGGCTTCCTGTCCGGGGTCAACCAAACCGTCATGGGCCAGCCACCCCTGCCTGTGAGTGCCTGAACAGCCGCCATGTATATGGCATCCACATCGGGTCTTTCTTCCCGGTCTACCTTGATAGCGATGTAGTTTTCATTGATGTAGCGGGCGATCTCTTCGTCCTCAAATGATTCTTCTTCCATGACATGGCACCAATGGCAGGTCGAGTAACCCACGGACAGCAGAACCGGGCGATTGAGGGATGCTGCAGTCTGAAACGCCTCGTCGCCCCATGGATACCAGTCGACTGGATTGTGTGCGTGCTGTAGAAGATAGGGACTGGATTCCAGGAACAGGCGATTGGTATATATTGCCCAGCCATCAGGACCCAGATGTTTTGTGCGGGGGGTATAAAAGGGACCCCTTTTCAGTTTCATCTCTGAATATTGCTCAACAAGATTCATTTTTAATCCTTCTGCTCCCGGTAAGACTATGAACGCCGATCGATTCTCGTGCAAGAGCCCTTGCGTATTTTTATCCGGGTTTTCAGGGGAACATGTCGCCATCGGTGCGAAGATGAGTAATCCGGCGATCTGGACGGACAACATGGCAAAATAGCCGCCATTCTTTGCCATGTTGTTTATGCAACTATAGGATTATTTGGCACCGTGTCTGGGCATGTGTGAGAACTCGAATAACTGGATTTCCTTTTCGAGAATAATGCTGTTGCGCTTGATCTGCAGGGGATAGGTGTTCCCTGGATCCGTGCTGAAAAGTCCCCGTTTCAAATCAGCCAGAGACTGTATGGCAAAGTGGTTGAAGCGTGTGATAATATCACCTTTTTCCAGGCCGGACTTTTGAGCGGGGCTTTTATCCACAACACTTTTAACCAGGAGCCCGGTATCATTCTCCTCTACGGAAACGCCCAGTTTCGGTGATCGGATCCCTTCAATCCTGGTGGTTTGCAGCACATAATCTGCGATCCCGCTTTCTATGGTTTCGTCCTGCAGTATGACGGCGGAAGATACCATTTCGCGTCGGTGGAGGCGTTCCGGAATTCCATATCGATACCGCAGGTGGCCATTGCCTGCCAGAACAATCAGTTTTCGGTCGGGGGCTTTCTGGAGGAACTGATAAGCTGTCTCGGCCATTGTCTCATCCCACAATACCTGTGCCTGATAGAAATAATTGAAATCTTTGAGCGCTTCCTGGCCGTTGTGCAAGGCAAAAACCTCTCTCAGGTCATGGGCATAGCGGTTGTCGGAGAAATCAAGACTATCAGGGATGAGGTCTTTGTCTGCAGGGTCAAGCATGTCGATCCCGGATCGAGACACCTGCCGGGTGATTTTCGCAGGTAAATTGAGGGCGATGAGGGGGATGTGATTCTTTTTGATGAAATCGACGATGGGTTTGTAAAGGTGGTAATCGTACCCCCATTCTTCAAAATAGCGGGTCTGTTTGAGGAATACCTGTTCATCGATTTTATCAGAGAGATAGGAATCGATTACGCCCTGAAAGGGTTTTTTGAACATTTCCATGCCGACACCGAAATCAGATCCAGCTTTGTGAAACTGCTGGATAATGTGAAGCTGGTTGATGTGGTGCTCGAACCGATTGTGTTGCTCTCCGACAAAGATGACACGCTTTTCCAGCAAATCCGGAATGATCCTGTCAAGGGTAGGCATTTGATCCGGCATGACGGCCATGGAGGGTGTTCGTTCGAATATGAGGATGCCGTTTTCAGTATCGGCAATCTCTTTGCGGATGTTGCGGCCCTGGTTGAATGCCAGGTCCGAATATGAACCGTAATGGCGCAGCTTTTGTTGTATGGCTTTTGCTTCAGCCTTGTTTGCAACATCAGCCAACAGAATCCGTTGCGCTGTATGGAACGGATTTTTGAATATTCTCAGGTGGACTCCTCCTACCGGCATATCCATCTCCCCGAACAGCATTTTCGAGAGATTACTGTTGGTGCCGGCGATCAGCAGATTGTCTTCATGGAGGTCGGTAATATTTACGTTGTCAGGCGTCATGTAGGTGATATCCGGGATGCCGAGTGCATCAATGAGCGGCTGGAAGTTATCCCTTTCTTCAGGTGAAATAACTGCAATTATATGGGAGCTTCCCAATATGGCAGCCAGTACCGGTGGCGTTTCAGCTTCGGTAAGGTGTCGCATGACATGATACTGTTCATCCAGAACCACTCTGGACGGGAGTGCTGCCAAGGGAAGGTCAATGGATTTTTCAGAAGCTGCCACATGGATTAATTCCACTGATGGGATATTGTCGGTGTAAATGGATATTGGTATCGTCAATGGGAGGGGGTCTGGTTCACGGCTCAGATCGAATGTCAGATGCAGTTTTCCTTTGTTCACGGAAAGGCGGGCGTTCTCGATATCGAGCACGGGAATGTCGGTTCGGGTCAGCCAGGCAGCAAAGGTTTCTTTTAGGGGTATGCCTGCCGCCTCTTCAAATGATGCCTGTATATCCTGCCACGAAGCCCTGCGAAAAAGATGTTGATGGACAAAATTCCGGAGGGCTTTTTGAAATTGATCTCTGCCGAAACGATTTTGGAGCTCATGGAAAAACATGGCCGCCTTGCCGTAGCCGATCACGCTGTCAGATCGGTTTCTGCGGTATTTGAAAGCACCCAGGGGCATGACGGTCTCCGGCCGGATATAGGCTTCATAATCTACCATGATCTGTTTTCGATAGGCAGTGTCCCGACCATCCTCCACGGCAGTGCCATGGTCTGCCAGATAGGTGGTGAGTCCCTCTGCCCAGTTGCCGTGCGTATTGTCGATATAAACAGCATTGCCAAACCATTGGTGAAGTATCTCATGTCCCAGTGAGGTTTTGACGATGAAGGGCAGGCGGACGACATCTTTTCCAAGGAGTGTGAAAGTAGGCAGGGAGATTCCCGTGGGGAGAATATTTTCTACGATGGCAAAGCGACGGTAGGGATAGAATGTCAGCAGTTCCTGGTACTGCTGCAGGTATGCGATGGCATGGCGGATGTAGGTTTCAGCCAGGCCGGCATCCTCTTTAAAAAAGCAGGCTTCAATTTCGATGCCCTGGTAATAGTCTCTCCGAACCGTGAATCGGCTCGAAGCCGCTATATGAACCGCATCTACGGGGTGCTGAAAACGAAACGTATAGGTGGCAATGCTGCCCGATTGTTCTCGATGGATGGTGTCGGCTTCCGACACGGCAACGAATTCGTGTGGGATACTCAGGGTCAGTTGATACTCGGCCAAAGACGATGGCAAGGGGTACCAGTGACCGGTCAAGAAAACATGTTCCGCATCCATGAAGGATCCTGTCATGTCCGTCGAGAAGACCTGGAACGAGATGCGTGTTTCAATACCTTTGGCCACTTTCATAACCATGGTTTTTTCCGATTGCGTTATGATCCTGCCGGAGTGAACGGTGAGATTGCGAAGGTTCGCTATGCCAAGGGTTACTTCTCTGTCACGCTGCGATGATATGCGTGCGGTGCCGGAAATGACCTGCCGGACAGGATCGATATGGACATCCAGCGCATAGCGCAAATCTGCGCACAGACCATTTGCAGGTATTGTGAGAAGACAAGCGAGTATCAGTTTTTGTATCGTCGGCATGGGTTTGTTTTTACGATTTTATTTCTTGAAGAATTTCAATGTGCCGGTATTCTTCGTCTATGATCTGGTCGAGGTTTTCGAGAACATCTTGATCTTTGATAAAGGTTCGTAGCAATTCATAGAACAGGATGCCGTCTTTTTCGAATTCGATAAAAATATCGATGAGTTTCTGCATGTCATCCACGCCGGGGAAATCGATGTCTTGCAGCGTAAAGCTCTGTCCGCCGATGAGATCGTGCAATACATCACTGTTCATCTCGTCCACGGCAATCCTATTGTTATGCGTGGGAAGATCTGCTTGCAGTTGCATGAACCACTTGGCGTGACGGGCTTCCTCATCCGCCATCCAGATCAATTGTTTGGTCAGGTCCGGGTTCGCCAACCCATGGGCAGCCTGGCGATAGACGGCTTCGCCATTTTGTTCTATCTTCAGTGCAATGTCCAGTATTTCCTTGGATGTAAACATAGATTTTTACTCCTATACGTAACCAAAAAAGCCGGAAAAGAAAATGATTCTTTATCACGAAATCACGAAATCAAGAAAAAGGCCATGAAAATTTCTTTGTCTTTCAGTAAACAGTTTCTGCCATGCTTGCCGGCCTTGCGGGCAGGTGCCTATCGTTAAAAACTGCTTGATATTATAGATTCAGGAATTAGAGTTATAAAATCGTTGCACAATTTTATAATGCGGTTATCTATAAAACTCAAGCGATACCGCAGACCGTCAAGACAACCTATCTTGAGGTTTGCGGATAACCGATTTTTCTAAATATACTTGATTACGGGCAGAATGGCAAAAAGAACTTTATGATGGACAGAGGAATGATTGGATGAGAAAACTCATCTTTGGCATATTACTTCTGGCGGTTGTTGGAATAGGACTGCTGCACATATTTACACCCGGCGACCTCGTTTTCTACCATGATACTTACCGGCGCCTGAGCTATTTCCCCATAGCGGTAGGAGCGATTCTATTTGGTATCACGGGTGGCTTGACGCTGGCCATCTTGACGTCCCTGGCATTTATTCCCCATATTATTCTTTTTATGGGTGAAGGGACTGAAGCCTATCTCAGTGAATTGACCGAGATTCTGCTTTACATTGCCGTAGCCGTCATTATCGGATTTATCGCATCCAAGGAGCGGCGGTTGAGGGAAAAATACGAGCTGTTGTCAGCAAAATTGAAACGTTCTTACGCCAGACTTCACAGCGAGACCGAACTTTTGATAGAAGTGGAAGAACAGCTGAAAGCCAGTCGGAAGCTGTCGATACTGGGGCAGCTTTCAGCGTCGCTTGCTCACGAGATAAAGAATCCCCTGGGTTCCATAAAGGGGACCGCCGAGATTCTCCTGGATGAATTTCCGGAGAATCACCCCAAACATGAATTTGTAAAAATCCTGGTACAAGAAGTGGATAGACTCAATACGTCTGTGGATGAAGTTCTCTTGTTTTCCAGACATCCCCAGAATCTTGAGCAGGAAAAAGGCAGGGAATCCCTGTCAAAAGTTATCACACGTGTTTACAAACTAACGCAGAACAGAACTGAGAAAAAAAAGATTGCATTCAGACTGACAGAAGTCGACGCTTGCCGGGATTGCCTGGTGGATGGTCATCGTTATTCACAGGTATTGTTAAATATGCTGTTAAATGCCATCGATGCCGTGGATCACAACGGTCGGATAGAGATCGCATGTCAACGGGAGGCGTCGTGGGCTGTGGTATCTGTTTCAGACGACGGCCCGGGTGTTTTCGACACTGAACTGGAAAAGGTGTTTGAGCCATTTTATTCCAGGAAAGAGAACGGAACAGGTCTTGGCCTGTCCATCAGCAAGAAGATCGTCGAGGGCTATGGCGGCAAACTAGAAATTGAAAAATCCAGATGGGGGGGGGCTTGTTTCCGGATATGGGTACCCACGTCTCTCCCAAACGCCTATTCCCCTGATCAGGTGTCCAGCGTTTAAGACGTACAGATCGTGTAAAGAGAGGTATTACAATGCCTGCAAAAATTCTAATCATCGATGACGATAAAAACCTCCTGCGAGTGACGGAATACAATTTAAGTGATGTCGGGTTCATGGTGGACACAGCAGCCAAAGGTTCCATCGGCTTGCAAAAGTTCAGAGAGATATTGCCGGATCTCGTCATTACGGATGTCAAACTGGGTGACATGTCCGGTTTGGATGTTCTGGAAACGATCAAACGTGAATCTCCGGACACACCCGTGATTGTCTTCACCGCCTTTGGGTCCATCGATTTGGCTGTAAGCGCCATGCAAAAAGGGGCCTTCCATTTTATCACCAAACCCTTTGATCGAGAGATGTTGAGGCAATCCTGCTGGAAGGCGCTCGAACTGAAGACACTGAAAGAACAGAATAGGTTCCTTTCGGCGGAGGTTAACCGTTTGACCGGCACTGCAGGGATCAAAACCGCCAGTGCCACCATGCGGGAACTTTTGGATACGGCCATCAAGGTGGCCCACAGCGAAGCGACCGTGCTGATCACCGGGGAGTCCGGTACCGGGAAAGAGGTTTTGGCCCGGTTGATCCACATGAGCAGTCATCGCAGTGATAAACCCATGGTCGCGGTCAACTGTGCCGCCATTCCAGAAAGTCTGATTGAAAGCGAGTTGTTTGGTCATGTCAAGGGAGCCTTTACAGGGGCCATTGCCGATCGAAAAGGTCGATTTCAGGCAGCTTCTTCTGGAACACTTTTTCTGGACGAAATCGCAGAGCTGAAACTCGACATGCAGGCAAAGCTGCTGCGGGCGATTCAGGAACGGGAGGTGGAGCCCGTCGGATCTGAAAAGCGCCAAAAAGTTGATATCAGGATTGTTGCCGCCACAAACACGGACCTGGGGCATCTGGTCCGGAAAGGGATGTTTCGTGAAGATTTATTCTATCGCCTCAGTGTGATTCCCCTCCACATTCCGCCGCTGAGGGAGCGTACGGAAGATATCGAACAACTGGTATCCCATTTCCTGAAACAGTTTCATGCGCCCCTCGGTGTGCATTTTAACTCAGAGGCCCTAACAGAGATGAAAGGGTATGACTGGCCTGGAAATATCCGCGAGTTGCAGAATATGGTGGAGCGCTGTGTCATCCTGAGGCAAGGCGTCGCTATCGGGGCATCTGATCTGAAACTCAAGCCCATGGATACTTGCAGTGAAACAGAAATCCCGGAGATTCCCGATGGCGGAATTTCTCTCGAATCCATAGAAAAAGGGCTTGTTCAGAAAGCACTTCAAAAGAGTGGCGGAAACCGGTCGGAAGCCGCCAGACTCCTGCACATCCCCAGGCATGTTCTGATTTACCGTATCGAAAAATATGGGATATAATCAAAAACCTGCCAGACTTAAAGCGAATCTGTCGCAATCTCAACTTGCCGAGAAGCTTGGCATCCGTCAGAATATGGTTAGTGACTATGAAAGAGGCAATCGTCGGCTCTCCCTATCAATGGCCAAACGCATTGCCAAAATACTTAATATAAAAGTTGATAGAATTTCATATTGATACCACAATATGACACATTATCATCTTGACATACCATCATGGCCTTTCTATATCATAACATATTGAAATAAAATTCAGCCACTGGGGCATATGCGCAGAAGCGTTCCCGGTCTACCGGGCAGCGTGCCAAAGGAGGTAGCTTATGGAAGGCAAGGGTGTACCTGAGCACGGTTTGTTGCTCAAGGTGGCTGTGGTCGCCAGGGGGTACCGCGCGCTGTCTGTGATGCGGATGCTGAGCGATATCAAACCAGGAAGGCTTAGACTGCAGCTTGTTGCTATCGCGACGATCAGTAAATCCATTGCCTGCTCCAAATTTGCCGGTGAAGTGGATGTTGCGGTTTATGACGATCCCATGGATCTGCTGACAGTGAAGCACCTGGATTTGATTCTCGAGATGACCGGGGATGCACAGACGCTGGTCCATCTGGCCAGAAACAAGCCGCCTTCCATCGGCGTATTGGACCGTCAGGCATCCATGCTCATCTTCGATATCGCCGGCCTGTACCAACAGGTATCAGCGCGTGATTCTGAAATCAGCCTGGCCTCCTCCTTTGCTTCTGCGCTGTTGGAGGCTTCGCCGGACGGGGTCATGGTCGTTGACAGAGATTTCCGGATTGTCAATTGCAATGAATCGCCCATCATCACCGGCGGAAGAGGGCGAGAATTTTCCCTTGGAAGACCTTGTTTCGACGTGATTCATAATTCCAGAGACTCATGCAGCGACCGCGAACTGAGATGCCCAATGGAGGAAGTGCTCAAGACCGGTCGAACGGCTCGTACCGTTCACGAGACCCAACCGGGCAGCCCGGATACCCGGGTCCATCAATCCACCGCCTACCCACTGACCAACTCCCTTGGAGAGATCGTCCAGGTTGTTGTCTCTATCCGGGACATTACCCAGGAATTGACGGATCGGGTCGAACAACGCACCCAGGCCATCAAAAACGACCTGGAAAGATTTGTACGTGAAGACCGTCTTGCCTCTCTCGGTCGGCTCGTGGCTTCCGTTTGCCACGAAATTAACAATCCCCTTTCCAGCATCCTGACATTCAACAAACTTATTTTAAGATGCATTCAGGAAGATGACTTGCCTGAAGGGGGAATGGAGGCCTTTAGCCACTATCTGGACATTTGTGTCAAGGAGGCCTTACGCTGCGGTCAAATTGTAAAAAATCTGCTTACCTTCGCCAGGCAAAAAAACATAGAACTCATTCAGATCGATCTCAAAGAAATGATCGACACCATCATGGTCCTCACGGGTCATCAGCTGGAAATGAACGGTATCACGTGTGATCTGAATCTGCCGGAGTCATCATTCACTGCCAAAGGAGATTATACACAAATTCAGCAATGCCTGATGAATCTCATTTTCAATGCCATCGAGTCTATGATGGACGGCGGAACATTGACCTTGTCGGGCGGACAAGACCGGGAATTGAAAACTGTCTGGATGACCGTGACCGACACCGGCTACGGGATTGATCCGGAAGACCTTCCCCGTATTTTCGAGCCTTTCTATACCACCAAAAAAGAAGGTAAAGGTGTAGGACTTGGGTTGTCCATGGTGTACGGGATCATCCGTGAACATGAAGGGTCCGTTGAAGTTGAAAGCGAACCGGGCAAGGGAACCCTGTTCAAACTTACCTTGCCTGCCGGTGTTGAACCGCAATAGCGAGCGTATTTCCCGTGGCTTGTTGGGGATTCCGGTTTATCGGGGCCGCGGGGTTAGGGAGCTAATTAAAACGGTAGAATTCCTTACGGTCGAAGATTCCCCGCTGCTTGCAGTCGGGAATTTTCAACCGGTTCAGAAAACAGAGGGAGAAGACACATGATTCAATCGATGCGGATACTAATAGTGGATGACGAGGAGCCGATTCGCGAGGCTTTGGGTGCATGGCT
>QMMS01000094.1 GCA_003647375.1 Deltaproteobacteria bacterium | reverse complement strand
TTCCGCGATATCGGCGTTGGACGCCATGATTTAACTCCTCAAAATAGCACGCTATTACTCCGGGTTAAATCTGTCGTCCGCCTTGATCTCACGAAAAAATCCTCATTTCTGGACGGACACTAAATAACAAACAGAGGTCTTCGGGAATTCGTTTTAAAGTCGGGCAACTGTTTGAGCTCGTTAGGCTCCGTTAGAGTCGCCGCTTTACTACAATGATTACAGGCATATAACTATTTTCTATCATTGAACTAATTTAATAAACTGGCCGCGGCGGGTCTTACGGAGCCTTAGGAGCGAGTTTTGGCCGACTTTAAAACGGATTTCCGGAGACCGGTAAACATCAAAACTTGAGCTTTGCGGATAACCAGCTAAGGTTATGTCTTTTTGACTTTACTGTGCAATAATAGTATACACAGGATTAATTAACAATGGTGCGATGCTTGTATCGGTTGAATTTTTTGAATCCTGTTCAAATCTGCATCCTTGAGCTATAAGCCGTAAGCTATAAGCTGCTTAAAACTTACGGCTTATAGCTTATAGCTAAAAAGGTTACCATGATCCGATATGTATATCCCATGCTGTTGTCCATGCTTCTGTTGGTATTCTCATGCGGCGCCAATTCCGTTAAAAAAGATCCGGCATCCTCGCATCCGGCCATGATACAACTTCAAAAGGGCGTCGCCTGGTATCAACGGGGCTGTTTCCAGCAGTCGCTGGAGGCCTTCACAAAAGCCCACGAACTGTTTACAGCATCAGATCGCCTGCCCGGCGTTGCCATGAGTCTGAATAACATCGGTAATGTCTATCGATATATCGGCGACACCCGAAGTGCGCTTCTTTTTTTTCAGGAAGCGTATGAAATCTATTCCCGACTCGACAACCTGGAAGGTGTGATCCAGGCGCTTTCGAACCAGGCAGCCATCCATATCCAGGACGATCGGCTCGATGAGGCTGCGGCAGTCATTCAATCTGCTGAAATAATGGCAGAATCTTCCGGCAAGGCCATTGCGCATGTGCTGAACAACAAAGGCATTCTACTCACCAGGCAACACCGGTATGATGAGGCGGAAACGGTTCTGACGCAGGCACTCGAAGCAACGGGATTGGATAATACCCATGGTTACGCAACCGTCTACAGCTCCCTTGGAAATCTCCTGTTTGAAAAAACCGACTATGACAAGGCACTCGAATTCTATAAGAAAGCGCTCTTCTTCGATCGACAATCCGAATTTCATCCAGGCCTTGCAGACAACCTGAATGCCGTCGGAAGGGTCTATCTCCAGCAGGGAAAATATGACCAGGCAATTGCTTACTTTCAGCGCAGCATTAAAATTTATGCCCTTTTCGGAAACAGTGAACAGGTGTCCCGCCTCATGAACATCCTGGAAGAAACCGCAACACGATCGAATACGGATTTGACCCTTACCCGTTATTTTGTCGACAAATGGTTAAAGGGTGAAATGCTCGAGCAGCCTTGCCAGTAGTGGGAAAAAGGATTCGAGGATTCGAGGGTTCAAGGGTTGGAGGGTTGGAGGGTAACTGAAAACCGTCAGCCATCCTCCAACCCTTGTATCACCCTCGGACCCTCCAACCCTGCTCTTTCACTCCCCTTCCCGGTCATCACTCAACAACGCCAACAGATGATTGAGGAGCGGTGGGGGCAGCGGTCGTAATCTGGGATGGACCGCCAGATCTTTTTCCCATGTAAAATCGACTGCTTCGAATATTTCGGGGATAAATTTTTTTCCGTCCTTACCATAGGTTTTCCGGGGGTAGTATTCCACGAATTGCATGCGGCTGGGCGCGACATGGAACGTTTGACTGACCATTGTGGCAATATGGCTCGAGCAACTCCTCACCGACATGTTGCTCTCCGGGTGGTCGGTAGCGATAACAACAACGGGCTTCAGATACACCAGGCCATCTGCCTGATCTCTGCTCAAATCGTAAATTTTCAATCGGCACTTTCCGCTGGCAAGCTTGAATTTTCCGCCAAATCCTTTCCAGTTGAAAATGTCATCGTAAATAAGCATTACAACCTCACATGCGGGTCATTGCACCATATATGCGCAACAGTTTGTCCGGGAGTTCCTTGATATCCGATATCAGACTATGGTGAAATTTTCCATACAAAGCATCCAGGTTGGGATCGCCGGCCACATTGACCACAATTGCCTTGAAATAGATATGCTTTGCATGGGCCTCAAAAACAGCTTTGCGCGTGTCTGCCACGGCATACCCTTGCTTGTATCCGACATCGTTGGGAAAACCATCAGTGAGGGCCAGCAGCAATCGTACCCTGGCAGGCATTTGCCCCAGCACTTGCGTCGCATGACGTATGGCCGCACCCATCCGGGTGCTCCGCATGGGTGCTACCGCATTGATACGCCGGTGAACGTCATCATCGAGTCCATCGGAAAAGTCTTTTATCCTTAGATAATCGACACCGAATCGACCGGCACCTGAAAATCCGGCCACGGCAAATTGATCGCCGGCCACATCCAAGGCCTCCGAGAGTAGCACCACAGCCTCCTTTTCAATGTCGAGAATCCTGGAAGAAGACCCGTATGCACGGTTTGCCGTCGATTTCGAAAGGTCCATCAAAACCAGCACAGCCACGTCTCTTTGCCGCTTGTCGCGTTTGATATATAACCGGTCCGAGGGAATCCGGCCGGTCTTGCGGTCTACAGCAAAATCAAGGAGCGCCCGGTAATCGAACTGATCTCCCTCGCGCCATGGTCTCATCATGGACAACCCTTCAGGTCTCAACTGTTCAAAGGCACGTCGCATGTGTTGCACCAACCCATGGTAGCGGTCCAGTGTGGCAGGATAAAAATCTCCGTCCACGCCTTCGATCTTGCGGTCGGTCACCCGGACATGATCCGTAAGGTAATCACCCAGGCGGTAATCCCATTCCTGGTAGGCAATGACATTTGCGTAAGGATTCGCCTCAAGACTGCCAATTTCCTGAATGGCCTCGTATAGGTCTGATAAATCCAGCCGGGATAAATCGACCTGCTTTCTGCCGGGAAGCGCCTGCCTTGGATCGCCATTGAACTGCCAATCGACAACCAGGCGTTGAATGTCGTTCGGGGACAGTATCCCATTATTTTCAGCCAGCTTTTTTCGAACATCCGCCCGGTATACCTTGAGACCCTTCTCACGCAGTTTTGATTGAATCGACACGGCCATACGGTCCGCCTGGGTATCCATATGAAAACAAAAACCCGGTTTGAAGCCTCTTCCAAACGGTGTGTTCAATGCCGTTCGACTGCCCTGATCACTCCTGGAGAGGGCCTCTCCTGCCAGGGCTTGAGCAATAGGTTCATAGGTCAAAAACAGGAGGCGCCCGCAGGTTTCAACCGCAGGGTTCCTTTTTATTTCAATTTCAGCCAGATCCCGGATCTTCCGGATCCCGGGAAGGGTTTGCGGATCAGAGCCGGCCAGCACTTTCATGGGCATTCCCAGGGCGATGCCGGCATAAAGAAGGTTCAGAACATGTCGTTCTCGCACCTTCTGACAAATTCGCAGCATCTCCTGCTGCATGACAGGCAGGGTCTGGTTGACTATGCCGGGATACTGCTGCGTAAGGCACCAGCGGATACGCCCGTGTTCATATATGAGGAACAGGTCTGTTGCCAGTTTCTGACAGTCAAACAGATGCAAAAACCGTTCGATCTCGGAGTTGCCTGCCATCGTGAACAGCATCGATCTTATTTTTTCGGTTTCACCCCCTGTTTCCAGGGCTTTTTCAGCATCAAAATCGTAAGTCCCGAACTCGATATGTGCCGATTCGAGTTTCGCCAATCCTTTGTAGAGATCCTGGTTTTTTTTCTTGGCGTCAAAAACATCGATTTCTTGTGGCAGATAGATGGCCCGTTCATCAGAGAAGACCTTCAAGGCGCTTGTTTCGCCTGACCTGCCGGATGCATGGAATGCCTCGTTTTCCCTGATGGCGATGGACTGACCGGTTCTGGTTCTGACATAACGTGAAAGTTTCCGCTGGATTTGAGACAGGGGTACCGCCACCTGCATTGTCCGACAGGTTTCCAGGGACACCCTGGATTCAAGAGACAGGAATCGGCAGCCTTGCTCTCTGCTCCGGCCATATCTTTTCAGACCCATGGAAACAAACCTGTCAAGCGCCTTCTTATGCAGAAGATTCAAGCCCCCTTTCAATCCCGTGATGAAACATTCTGCCGCTGATATATCGACCTGTATGATCCGGGACAATGCGGACATCTGCCAGATTCGTTTCAACGGCGGCATGGTGCCGACAGCTCTTGGAATCGTATATGTCATCTGGAGACTCTGTTGATAGCTTAGTTCCCGGTCGTAGGCACGACAGAGGAGCTCGAGATACACCTGCCCGCCGGCAACATCTCCGGCTTCCAACAGTTGTGACAGGCCTTTCAGAGGGCCTTTCAGGGTATAGGTCCCCTTGCGGCGCATGACTTGGCAGGTTTTCATAAAATCATCGAACAGATCCTCGTCATCACTCATTAAAACAGGCACCAGGTGTGCTGCCAGAATTTTTCCGACAGTTGGTCCATCCCTGCCGGCTTTTCGGACAATCGATTGGTAGGTCTTTATCCCCCGGTTCCGGACAGCCAGGAGCTGTGCATATCCAAGACCCACTGCCCTTCCAAAAGCAATTTCCTGCGAAAGCGCCCAAAGGGTGTCATTCACAAGCAACACCAGATCATTTCGATGAACAGAGGTGGTCGCGGTATTGAGTATGGTTTCAACTTCTGTCGCAAAATCAGGATCGGCAACAGCGAGGCGGTTCAGGGGATAATCTTCAGGATGCATCAAAGATGTCCTCTACCAGTTCTGCAAGTGTCTCTTGCAGTCTTTCATCGTCGGAAAGCGGGAGACAAATGGCCACCCTGCAGGCTTCTCTGGTTGAAATTCCGCTTTGGATCAACTGGGCGGCATATATCAGCAAACGGCTGCTGGCGCCTTCTGTCAAACCATACTCCCTGATATTGCGAACTTTTTCGGCAAACAACACCAGTCGGCGTGCCGTGGCATCGTCAACCTTGCCTTCATGGGATACAATCTGAATTTCCTTTTCAGAAGGGGCATAATCAAACGACAGGGCAATAAATCTCTGGCGGGTACTTTGCTTGAGGTCCTTTAATACGGATTGGTAGCCTGGGTTGTAGGAAACCACCAGCATAAAATCCGGATGGGCGGACAGGCTTTCGCCTTTCTTGTCAATGGTCAATATCCGGCGATCATCACTCAATGGGTGGATAACCACCGTCGTATCTTTTCTGGCCTCGACAATTTCATCGAGGTAGCAGATGGCGCCGGATCGAACCGCACTTGTCAGTGGCCCGTCCATCCAAATGGTTTCATCATTTTTTAACAGATAACGGCCGATAAGATCCGAAGCAAAAAGGTCTTCATGACATGGGATGGTAATCAGGGGGCGTTTTAATTGATATGCCATGTGCTCGACAAATCGTGTCTTGCCGCACCCGGTGGGTCCTTTCAACATCACCGGGAGTTTTTCCTTGAATGCGGTCTTAAATACCTCAACCTCATTTCCCACAGGCATGTAGTACGGCTCCGATTCGATGAAGCGTTTACCAATTCCGATTCGGGACAAAGATTCCACTATTCCGCCTCCATTTAAAATGTGATTTTATTCTTAGATTGACATCTATCGCAAAATTGTTATGGTTCTGGCTTTGTTTGATATGTCCTTTTGAAAAAAATATGGAATCCCCTTTTCGGTGTAACCGGAACAGTATTTTAACAAAAGCTGTAACCATTACCAAAAACTGAATCGCTCCTTCCAGGATAACCTGATTAGGAGCAACAGACAACAGCAATATGATTCGACATCTGAAGCTCGGCCATAAAGAATTCCTGATAGTTGGAACAGCACATGTCTCCAAAGAGAGCACCGCTCTTGTCAAGGCTACCATTGAAGAGGAAAAGCCCGACACGGTATGTGTTGAATTATGCGATTCACGCTTCCAGTCAATCCGCCACAAAAACCGTTGGCAGGAGATGAATATTACCAAGGTCATCAAGGAAAAGAAAACATTCCTCCTGCTTTCAAACCTTCTTCTGGCGTCTTTCCAGAAACGGATTGCAGACAAACTGGATATCCAACCGGGTGCTGAGATGATTCAGGCCATTGACAGTGCCGACGCCATCGAGGCAGATATCATACTGGCCGATCGGGACATTCGAATAACCCTTTCCAGGATCTGGCGGGTGACCGGGTTGTGGGACAAACTGAAAATTATTTTCCAGCTGGCATTGTCACTGGGGGGTGTGGATGAAATAACCGAGGAAGACATCGAAAAAATGAAGCAGGAAGATATGCTTCAATCTCTGCTTTCCGAGGTTGAAAAGTCACTGCCGGTTCTCAGGGAAATTCTGATCGATGAAAGAGACCGGTATCTGGCCCAGAAAATAAAGATGTCCCCGGGAAATAAAATTGTAGCAGTGGTGGGTGCAGGGCATGTTCCAGGTATTGTAAAATACTGGGAGGAAGAGATCGATACGTCGGCACTCGAGAAGATTCCGCCCAAAGGAAAACTGACCGGCGTATTGAAATGGCTTTTGCCGTCCCTGATCCTTGCCCTGTTCCTTTTCGGATTTATCTATGGCGGATTTGGCACCGGAACCGACATGCTCACCTGGTGGGTTATGGCAAACGGTATATTGGCAGGACTGGGAGCCACACTGGCCCTTGCACACCCCTTAACGATCCTGTCCGCCGTTCTTGCCGCTCCCCTGACGTCGCTCAACCCGCTCATTGCAGCCGGCTGGGTTTCCGGCCTGGTGGAAGCTTTTGCAAGCCGACCCAAAGTTCGCGACATGGAACGCCTGCCAAAAGACATTCTGACCATCAAGGGTTTCTGGAAAAACAAATTAACGCGTATCTTGCTGGTGGTGGTGTTTACCAACCTGGGAAGCACCATCGGCACACTGGTGGCCATCCCCCTGATGCTTAAACTGCTTTAGAACATCAGGTTGTAAGGCTATTAGACTATTAGGCTGTAGGCTGCTAACAGTCTAATAGTCTAACTACAGTCTAAATACCTGCTGTTTATGGCCTGGGCTGTACCTTCACAACCGTTCGTTGAATGGTCTTTCCGTTCTTTAGACGATGGATCACCTGTTCTGTCTTGAGCCTTCCTTCTGCCACATACTGAATGCATTTCGGATAAAGTCGCCACTCTTCTGCCAGGCCTTTCTTTCTGACGGCATCGAGATCATCCGTTTCTGCGATCTCAAAGGATGCTTGACCAATGACGGGACCCGTATCTTCCCCGTAGTCGACAAAATGGACCGTACAGCCGCCCACCTTACAACCATATCGAAACGTGTCACCATATCCA
The DNA here is from genome assembly GCA_003647375.1 of Deltaproteobacteria bacterium. The sequence continues at coordinate 6,722 of QMMS01000094.1, read as the reverse complement.
TCCACACCCGGAAAAGCCGGCAGCAGGGCCGGATGAATATTCATGATCCGTTGGGATCCCGGCGGATCATTGATCCTGTCGATAAAATAGGGCGTCAGTGTCCGCATAAAGCCCGCAAGCACCAGCAGGTCGAAGGAGTATGATGCCAGATGATCGAGAAGCCTGTCCTCCGCATGTATTCGGGTCTGTAAAAATGCTGTGAGGCTTTCGGGATCCGGGTACCCACCAGTGGCCATCATCGTGGAAGAAACATGGTCCATATCCAGGTTCTGCGGGTATCGAACGCTCGATGGGTCTGCTTTGACCTGACGTGCAATGACACCATAGTCGATCGTAAACGAGGGAATTCCATGCTGTATCGCCCTGCCCAAGCCCTTTGCTGCCGGGTTGTCCGAGCCCACAAAAACAACCTTCCCGTGGATGCCGCCATTATTGCAGGCGTCGATAATGGCCTGCAGGTTGGAGCCACCACCCGATATCAGTGCACCAATCTTGATTTTTTCTCTCATGACATGCTCCAGAAATCGTGTAACGATTATATTACATATAACAACCCATTTGACAACTCAGCCCCTTTCTATATACAGGATCATTCTATGACATCGTTTTTCCATCGCCTGTGCCGGGTTGTATAGGGGTTGTCATAAATATGTTCCGAATAAGTCCCTATAAGTCTCTCAGCCGAGGGGATACCATGTTTTTTTCAAAAGGACATATCATGATCAATCTGCATCACTAGCGGTGTGCCCTGCCGGATTGATGATGTTTCTGCGGCCTTATGTTACTAACAACCGGCCGTATTTCATCATCAATCCGGTGGGCACAAGACGAGGCTTCGTTTGATATGTCCTTTTGAAAAAAATATGGTATCCCCTTTTCGGAGTAACCGGAACGTTATTTTGACAAATGCTATAGGTTGACATTGGGAAGGTGACTTATTATATTTCACTGATTCGTTTGAATTTAATTCAGGTTAAAGAAAGGAACCGTTAACATGACTGAAGGAATTTTAGAAGTAGAAGACAGTAGTTTTGACACCGATGTGCTGGCAGCGGACAAACCCGTCCTGGTCGATTTCTGGGCGCCCTGGTGTGGCCCCTGTAAAGCAATTGGCCCTATCGTTGAGGAACTTTCGGAAACCTTTGGTGATCAGGTTGTCTTCGCAAAATGCAACGTGGACAACAATCCTGCGACACCTAGCAAGTACGGCATCAAGGCGATACCAACGCTCATCTTTTTCAAGGGAGGAAACGTGGTGGATCAGATTACCGGCATGGTCGCCAAATCCAAGCTTGAAGAAGCTATCAACAAGGTGCTTTAGTGCCCAACCCGATGAAAAAACCGGTGTTTCTGCTGATGCTCATCGCCTGTGTGTTGTTTGCTGCCTGCACTTACCGGGATCCGGATATTGACAAACCTGCGCATGAACTCGCGAAAAACGGCATGGACGAGTTCGCAGAAAAAGATTACAATAAATCCATCGTATACTTTGAAAAACTTCGGGACTGGTACCCCTTCAGCAAATTTGCAAAACTTGCTGAATTGAAAATCGCGGATGCGTACTACCGTCTCAAAGAATACGATGATGCTATTTTTGCCTACGAAAAATTTGAAGAGCTTCATCCTAACAATGAAGCCATCCCCTATGTTATTCAACAGATCGGAAATTGTCATTTCAAACAACTGGGTACCATAGACCGTGACCAGACACCGGCATTAAAGGCCATCGAAACGTACGAACGGCTGATTAAAAAATACCCCGACGATCCGCTTTCCAAAGAAGTATTGGAAAAGATCACAATATGCCAAAAGAGTCTCGCTGAAAATCAATTCTATATCGGCCGCTTCTACTACCGGACAAAGCATTATTCGTCGGCATTGGCCCGGTTTCAATCGGTGGCCTCCACGTGGAAGGAATTTCCCGAAATACAGGCAAAAACCATCGAGTTCATCAAGCTGTGTCAAGCCGCAATGTTAGAAGAGGCTCAAGAGTGAGAACGCGGCAAAAAAAGTAAAAAGGCTTTACACGCATCATTTACTGGTGTAATAATATAGAGTTTAAATATTGTTCATCATCAAGTGACAAGGAGATAGTAAGATGTCAAGAGTTTGTGAAATATGCGGAAAAAAACCCATGGTTGGCAACAATGTAAGCCATGCACATAATGTAACCAAGAGAAGATTCAATCCCAATCTGCAAAGTGTTCGTGCTCTGAACAAAGGCCGGACCAAAAAGATGGTTGTCTGCACCAGTTGCATCAAATCAGGGCGTGTCGTTAAAGCACCCTAACCTAATCTTTTAACACTTTGAACATACTTGATTTTTTTTAGATCCATCAGGACTTTTTCGAGGTGAGCGGTACTCTCGATTCCGAGGGTTAACACAGAATCAACGCTCTGGTCGTCATTGGTTTGGGTATTCAGGCTGAGAATATTTGCATTGTTTTTGCTGATGGTCGCTGCCATGTCCGCCAGCAGGCCGACCCTGTCCAGAGAATTGATCCGTATCTTGACCGGATAACTCTCCTGCGTTTCCAGACTCCATTCTACATCGATTCGCCGTTCGGGGCTCATTTTCAGGGCATTGACACAGCTGGTGCGATGAACGGTCACACCGTAGCCGCGGGTAATGTAGCCGGTAATGATATCCCCGGGAACCGGCTGACAGCATTTCCCGAACCTGACCAACATGTCATCAACACCCTTGACCACGACGCCAACAGTTGGCTTCCGTTTTCTGACACGACTGACAAGCCTGTTGAACAATGATTCGTCGGCATCAAAGGTTTCCGTCTTTAACGCCAGTCGCCGCGCGATTTGGACAGGCGTCGTTTTCCCGTAACCGACACTTGCTATCAGATCGTCCACTGTCTTGAACCCGAAATGGGCCACGACTTCACGCATCTCTTCGGACTTGATCAGAGCATTGAAGTTGAGCTTGTGCTTTCGAAATGTTTTTTCACACATTTCCCTGCCAAGAGATAGACTGCGCTCCTTTTCCTGGATTTTGATCCACTGCCGTATCTTGGAGCGTGCCTTGACCGTCTTGACAAAATTCAGCCAATCCTTACTTGGATGGCTCCCTTTCGAGGTTATGATTTCGACAATATTTCCGGTTTGTATCTCATATTTCAGCGGTACCATCCGACCATTTACCTTGGCGCCCGTACATTGATTTCCGACTTCGCTGTGAATCATATAGGCAAAATCAATGGGCGTCGCACCTTTCGGCAAAGATTTAATCTCCCCCTGGGGCGTGAACACACAAACTTCATCCGGGAACAGATCGATACGAACATTTTCCAAAAATTCCTGCGGGTCCAGAAATTCGGCCTGATTTTCCACCAGATTTTGAATCCAGGCAAACTTTTCACTGGCCTGGTTATCGACCCGCTTTCCTTCCTTATAGCCCCAGTGTGCCGCAATGCCGGATTTGGCAACCTGATCCATTTCCCGCGTCCGAATCTGGATCTCGATGCGTTCCCCGTAAGGGCCGACAACCGTGGTGTGGAGTGACTGGTACATATTCGCCTTGGGAACCCCGATGTAATCTTTGAATTTTTTTGCAATCGGCCTCCACAGTGAATGGACAAGGCCCAAAGCCTCATAGCACTTTGGTATGGTTTCCAATATAATTCGAAAGGCGATGATGTCGTAGACTTCTTCAAAACTGAGATCCTGCTGGACCATCTTTTGATGGATGCTGGAAATATGCTTGTGACGACCGAGAACCTCACTCACAAGCCCGCTGTCATCCATCTTTTTTTTAATGTAACTTTTCACCTCTTCTATATATTTTTCCCGTTCCGCGATGTCCTTGTTGATGAAACGATCAATCCGCTCATGCTCTTCAGGTTGAAGATACCGGAAGGACATGTCTTCCAGTTCATTTTTTATCCAGTAGATCCCAAGACGTGCAGATATAGGTGCATAAATATCGAGGGTTTCCTTGGCAATGGCTCTACGCTTATTCTCTTTATGAAACTGAAGGGTTTTCATATTGTGCAGACGATCGGCCAGCTTGATGAGAATCACCCGGATGTCATCGGCCATGGCCAGGAGCATCTTCCGGATACTCTCCGCCTGGCGATCCTCACTGCTGTTGAACGGAAGTTTGCTTAACTTGGTGACGCCCGAAACAATGTTTTTTATCTCGGGGCCAAAGATATCTTCAATCTCTTCAGGAGTTGCCTTGGTATCTTCGATGACATCGTGAAGCAGACCGGCAGCGATGCTCTCTTCATCGAGCTTCATCTCAGATAAGATTGCGGCTACTTCGAGGGGGTGAGACAGGTAAGGCTCTCCGGACAATCGCATCTGGCCGAGATGAACCCTGGCAGAGTACACATAAGCACGCTCGATAATATCGACGTTTGCGCCTGGATTGTATTCCATCACCCTGTCGACGATATCGTTGATTCTGATCATTTTGAAATCGTATACTCCACTTAACAACTTAGGTTGTTTAGGCTGTAGACTATTAGACTGTTAGAAGTCGCGCTTCGTTGACCTGTTCAAACACGCTGAGTTTCGTATAATAACGCACGATCTTTTTCTACAGCCTACAGTCTAACAGCCTATCTACCTGAGGCAATACCATACTGCGATTATGTTACTACCAGCGTGGTCTGCATTACAAATTAAGTTCGATATTACAGCCTATGGCTAGTAGGCTTTTGCGAATACTACCTCCTGCGTTCCCGGCTTTCCACAACAGATGCAGGCACCCTTGGCAGAAGCGCCGTCAAAAGGAATACAGCGTATGGAAACACTCAGATCTTCTTTGATTTTTAATTCGCAGGCCTCGTCACCGCACCATGGCGATACGGCAAACCCGCCATGAATTTCCGGCTTTTCCAAGTTCTTTGGTGTAAAATAATCATAAAAAAGATCTTTTTGTTCGATATGCTCCGTATTCGCCTCTCTAAAAGCGACAGCCCGGTTAAAAAGCGTGGCCTGGATATCGTCCAGTGTCTTGGTAAATTCGGCTACAAAGGTGTCCCTGTTAATGGACACCTTTTCCTTGTAATGCCGGTCCCGCCGTCCAACAAAGACCGAATTTTCAGCAATGTCCCGGGGTCCGATCTCGATACGGATGGGGATCCCTTTCTTGATCCAGTCCCAGCCTCTGGCACCCCCGATATCTCTGTCGTCAACCTCGATATTTAATAAGCGTCGATGGTATACCTGTTCCCGTAATTCGGATGCCAGTTGATCTACAAAGGGCATGACTTTCGAGCGATCGTCAGGTTTTCTGATAATGGGAAGAATGACGGCATGCGCCGAGGCTACTTTCGGGGGAAGAATGACACCGTCATCATCACCGTGTGCCATGATAAGTCCTCCCACCAGGCGGGTCGAGGTCCCCCAGGATGTTGTCCAGGCATAGGTTTCTTTTTCGTCCGCCGTCTGAAATTTGATATTTGAAGCCCTGGCAAAATTCTGCCCCAGGAAATGAGAGGTTCCGGCCTGAAGTGCCTTCCTGTCCTGCATCATGGCTTCGATGCACAACGTATCAACGGCGCCCGGGAATCTTTCGGCAGGCGATTTTCGCCCCTTCAGCACGGGAATCGCCAGATAGTCTTCAACGCATCCGGCATAAACGTCGAGCATCATACGGGTTCGCTCTTGCGCCTCTTCCCTGGTGGCATGTGCCGTGTGGCCTTCCTGCCACAAGAATTCGCTCGTTCTTAAAAATATTCGCGTACGCATTTCCCACCGGACCACATTGGCCCACTGGTTGATGAGCAACGGCAGGTCCCGATAGCTGCTGATCCACCTGGAAAAAGAATCACCGATAATTGTTTCCGAGGTAGGCCGTACCACCAAAGGCTCGGTCAACCGGCCGGCCGGTACCAGGGTGCCGTCGGTTTCCTTTTTGAGTCGATGATGGGTGACCACTGCGCATTCCTTGGCAAAGCCTTCCACATGTTGGGCCTCTTTCTCCAAAAAACTAACGGGAATGAACAAGGGAAAATAGGCATTCCGCACCCCCGTCGCTTTAAACATATCGTCCATTTCGCGAACAATATTCTCCCACAGGGAATATCCCCAGGGTTTGATGACCATACATCCCCGAACCGATGATTTTTCCGCCATTTCAGACGCCCTGACAACCTGCTGATACCATTCAGGGTAATCTTCAGCGCGTGTGGGTGTTATGGCTGTTTTTATCTTTTTTCCCATCTTGATCCTTTCATAATGTTGATTTCTATAGACCAATTCGCTAACACACTGAACTGAACATTTTGCTTTTATAGCAGTTGTCAAAATACCGTTCCGATTGCATTAGAAGGGGTTTCCATATTTTTTTTAAAGGACAGATCAAACAAAATCCTGGTATGTGTCCACCGGATTGATGATGAAATGCGGCCGAATGGTATTAAAATGAGGCCTTGGAAACATCATCGATCCGGCAGGACACTACGATAGTGATGCAGATAGATCATGATCTGTCCTTTAAAAAAAATATGGAAGCCCCTTCCTCCGAGAGACTTATTCGGAACATATTTATGACAACCCATATAATCACTCATCTTGCGTTTATATAATTCTGTTCGTAATCAGTAATCTCCCTCAAGAGCACATCGACAAGTTTATCCTGGGAAAATGTCTTTACGACCTCCCCCCTCTTGAAAAGAACCCCGCGGCCATCACCGCCCGCAATGCCGATGTCCGCTTCTTTGGCTTCACCGGGACCGTTGACCACGCAACCCATGATG